>JANQGT010000038.1 GCA_028277205.1 Candidatus Altimarinota bacterium | reverse complement strand
TTTTGACGGCGGCAGTGCTCAATCTCCCGTACGACACGTTTATGAATGTGACGGCGAGCGCGTCGAGCTCTCTGGATCCGGAGGTGTCAAATGATGTTTTCGCGGCTATCAGCAATATCAAGGCGGTACCGGAGCAGTGTACGCTCAATCTCAAAAGAGGTGGCGAAGACGGCGAAAGTGAAGCCGAAAGTGACGCTGCTGTCGACTGCGGTGAACAGTCAGATTGGAGGACCGTCGGTGAATTTTTCAATTCATCGGACAGTCCCTACTCTGTCATCTATCTCTATGCGTACGGTATATTTCGGGTGGATCAGATCCAGAAAATTACCGGCACGAACATTCCCTCTATCAGCAGTACTGGCGATCTCATATTTGGTGTAGGGCTCGCCGTCGTCGTGTTTATCGTGCTCATGATCCTCATCGTCGGGATTGTCTTCGTGCTCTTCACGCGGGCGATGTATCTCTGGGTGTTTGCTATTCTCTCGCCGCTCTTCGGACTGTTCTTTTTCCTCGGAAAAGACAAAGCCCCCGAAGCCCTGAAGAGCTGGAGTCTCGAGTCATTCATCAGTCTCGCTATGGTGCCGGTGTATATCGCGGCGGCACTGTCGTTCGGGCTCATGTTTCTCTTGGTCGTGCAGACGACCGAGATCACGGACAATCCAAATGCCTTTATCGCGACAAAGGGCTACGAGGGTCAGCCGGACAAGCAAACCATCATATTCAATCAAGCGGGAGACTACCCCATAGAGTTTACCATCGAGGGGCTGCCTGTGGGTCTGCAGCCGCCTGCCGGCTCCGCAGACGTGACGACAAACGAAGCCGACGGTATCGGTCTCGGATTTATCGGGCATATCATCACTATGATTCTCGCGCTGTTTATCCTGTGGCTCGCAGTCATGGCGGGTGCGGAGTCGAGCGAAATCACCAAGAACGCCATCTCGCCCATCAGACAATTTGGTGAATCAATGGGAAAGCTCGTCACACAGTGAGCGCAGTATGTCCGTGTGCCTATACCGGGGACGGGGCAGAGTATATCGTACTCGGGAATGCAGACGCTGGGTAGCACACTTCAGAGTCGTATCAGTGCTCGATGAACGGATACAGGAAGTGATCTGGCGAGTTATATGTTAGGAGAGGGATGAGATGTAGCTGAAATTAAAAAGGCAGCAAGACGAATTGATAGACCATGGACGGATAATAATGTTCGCCGTGAAGCTTGAGCGGTACTCCGACAAATGGGACATTCAAACGACTGGAGAGCTGAAGACATAGGCTCGCGTTATCAAGAGGATTTACGAAGAATACGAGATAATTTTGTAAATTCATCGGGTAATTGATTGAACTCTCAGGAAAAAGAGGAATTAGAAAAAATGACATTTGGTCCGGATAAGCCTGAGGAAATTCGTCGCCTTTATGGATACGTTCATCGGACTTTTAGAACCAGGTGGAATATCGAAGACAGTCTCTTTGGTAAGAATGTGGATAATGAAGGCTTGCATACTAAGGGGAATGAGGGAACATTTAGACGCCTTGGACAAAGTGCGCCGTCTGTTGGATCTGCTTCTTCATCTTCATCTGCTGCTACTGGTGGTGCAGCTGCTACTGGTGGTACAGCTGGCAGTGTGACACAGGAAGTATCAAGTGCTGTATCACGTAATCAGTGAACCTATGGAGATCAAAAACCCAATATTACTCGTGACAGTAGTACCAATAATATTACAATTAATGTTACCAAAGCAGATGGTTCCGATTCGACATCGAGAACCTTTTATGCGGATATTATTAAGACCGCGGACGTTAGCAATATGAAGAGTCGACTCTTACCGTTTGCTGGACTTTTGACAGAACAGGAGTTTCAAGATCAATTAACTAGTGCAGGTGTATCAGACACAGATGGTATAATTTCGCATATTAATGCAACTCTTTGATCTTGATTCTTTAAGGAAGCAACCCCCTAACCCTTGACTCCCAACCCCTTTCCCGTATACTCTCCGCATAAAGTGCCACGCACGAATACAGTGCGCGGAACCTGGGTGGGACCGTCCGTATCCTCGTCGGACCCCGGGATTTCCCGGGGTTTTTGTATGTTTTCACCCATCTGTCTATGCCTGCTGACGACATTCGCGCGGTCTCTCGTCTCGCGCAGGATCGTGGATTTATCTATCCCGGATCGGATATCTACGGCGGTCTCGCGAATGCGTGGGACTACGGTCCGTACGGCTCTCTGCTAAAGGACAATATCCGTACGCTCTGGATCCGCGAATTTGTCCAGCGACGCACTGACATGGTATTTCTGGACTCTGCTATCCTCATGAATTCGGAGGTGTGGGTGGCGTCCGGACACGTGGCGGGATTTTCGGATCCGCTCATCGACGATCGAAATACCGGGGAGCGATTTCGCGCGGACAAACTGCTCGAGGCGCACATCGAGACACTGATCACGCGAGAGTGAGATGCGGACGCGGCGCTTTCGTATTTGCGACAGCGATACGATGCCAGTACGCTGCTGCCCGAGAGCTGGGACATGGCGACACAGGCGCGCATCATGCGCGAGGAGGACGTGAAAAATCCGAATACGCTCGAGAGTGCGGACTGGACGGACGTACGAAAATTCAATCTCATGTTTGAGACGCGGCAGGGTGTGACGGACGACTCGACAAATACGATCTATCTGCGACCCGAGACGGCACAGGGGATTTTTGTAAACTTTGCGAATGTGGCGCGCACGACTCGAAAAAAAGTGCCGTTTGGCGTAGCGCAGGTGGGAAAATCATTTCGAAATGAGATCACCCCGGAAAAATTTATCTATCGAACCCGGGAATTCGAGCAGATGGAGATCGAGTTTTTTTGCGAGCCCGGCACGGATCTGGAGTGGCATGAGCGCTGGAAAGGGGACTGTATGCGATTTCTCACGGATACGCTCGGTATCTCCAGCGAACGCCTGAGAATGCGTGATCACGATCCGGACGAGCTGTCGCACTACAGTACGGCGACGACGGATATCGAGTATCGTTTTCCATTCGGATGGGGGGAGCTCTGGGGTATCGCCGATCGTACCGACTACGATCTCAAACAGCACATGGCGCACTCCGGTCGCGATCTCTCCTATCTCGATCCTGTGGAAAATCGCAAGTATATCCCCTACGTCATCGAGCCCGCCGTCGGTCTCACACGCCTCGTACTCGTGGCGCTCTGCGAGGCGTGTGACCGCGAGACGACGGATGAGGGCGAGCGCACGATCATGCGATTTCCGCCGAGGCTCGCGCCCATTACCGTTGCGATTTTACCTATCGTCAAAAAACTCGCACCCGAGGCGAAGACGATTTTTATGGAGCTCTCAAAACATTTTCATACCGAGTATGATGAGACGGGCGCCATCGGAAAGCGCTACTATCGCTACGATGAGATCGGGACGCCGTGGTGTGTGACCGTCGATAGCGAAAACTCCGAGCGATGACAGGTGACTGTCCGCCATCGCGACACCGGCGAGCAGGAGCTGGTACCGATAGACGATCTCGTCGCGTGGGTGCGACAGCGGATGGGGGAGTAGTGATTTCGGGGTCATCGTCCGGGTAAAACATTTTGGGACTGTTTGCCTGAGATGTGAATTATCCGGAAAAACGCCGAAGGGACTTTTTCCACGTGAATTGCCGTGACGAAGAAGTATTGTTTTCTCGGGACTGTTTTTTTGCCTGCGAAAGAATCGTGTCATGGACGGAATTGTTTTCGTGGTCCGGCAGCTCTCCCGCTACAGTCTGCGTCCATCCCTGCGATTGCGTCTGCGAGCATGATCCTGGTGGTGTGCTGACGATCCGCGATATTTGCCGCACAAAGCGATCATATGATATACTCGGACTATCGTGATTCTTGCTTTGTATGGCTGTCCGCCGAGAACTTCCGCCATCCTCTCGTGATGCCTATGCCGCAGCGATCGATCGTATCGACGTCGCGGCGGATGGGCGTACGACTTCGGGTCAGGAGATGATCCGAGAGCAGGCGCGCGCCTTTTATGCGCGTGAGGCGTCAGGACTCGATGATGCTCCTCGCAGAGCGTTGCTTCGCGAGATCGAGGGCGTGCTCGCGCATGCGGAGGCAGAGCGTGTCGATCTCGACACGGCATTTCGGCATGCGCGGGATGCTGTCGTCCGCGAGACGAGAGAGGCGCTTGCCGCTGCAAAAATGCAGCACGAGCGCTCTGCGTATCGATCTCGATGCGAGGCGCTCTCCCTGTCGTTTTCCGCGCATCATGTTGCCGCGTTTGAGACGATGCGATTTGACGCGCAGGTCGATGTCTTACCGGTGATCGAGGGGATCGAGCGTGTGATTCAGACTTTCGAGCATACGGCAAAAAACACCGGTATGCCCGAGTCAGAGCGCCGACAGATCGTAAAAAATCTACACCATCTGACCGAGCGCACGTTTGCGGATATTCCCGATATTTGCGAGGAGATACGCGACGACTACGGCACTCTGGAGGGGACGGCGTGGGTGTTTGACGAGGAAATTTCCGATCGTCTCTCGCCTCTGCGCGCGGCGATCGTCTCCGCTCTCTGGTATGCAAATCAGCATGATGCATCATACAGCCACGCTCTGCACACCGAGACCGAGCACGGACACGATGAGGATTTGGGAGAGCATATCGCGGATCGCGCCTCGACGATCCGCCACGAGCTCGCCCTGCACGATATACAGGATGGCGAGGTGCCGACCGGTATCGTCGGCTACGGCACATGGACCGAGACACTGACATTTTCGGACTGGTCGGGATATGATGAGACCCTCGCGAATTTCTCCTACTCGGGCGAGAGTGATGCGATGCCGAGTCCGGAATCCGTGCTTCACCATGCCGGTATCCAGTCGTTTGATATCCTGGCTCCTGATGCACGCGAAGCGAAAATACGGGCGGATATCGGTATGCTCTGTCTGCTCATCCTGCAGATCATGCCGTGAGTGGGCGACCTTCCATCGCTTGCGGTTGATTTTTCGGATATTTTTTCCAGCTGTGATGCGACACTCGCTCTGCTACAAAAAACCGGTATCGTCCCGGGAACATACCACATGCCGAAAGCGTGGCACGATCACGTGCTTGCGTTTGCCGGTTTTGCAGGAGGATTCGTGGGTGTGGACAGCGTCATAAAAAGCGCGCGCATCGCGGCTCTGATCGATCGGGTGAGACAGTTTCCCAATATATTCAAAACAATCGCAAATCAGCTGGATGGCAGTGGTGCACTCTATACACTCATATCCGAATTTCTTGATCTTTGATCGACGACTGTCCATCTTGACAATGCTGTGAGAGCTTCGCGTACTGACGCGGTCGATGCGTTTCGATATCTGTATCGGGGGACGGCGGTTTCTGTTTCGGATATTCCTCCGGATATTCCAGGAGAGACACTCGCCTATGTCGGGACGGACGGACGCATTTTTTATGTCGCAGAAAATATCGGACGACAATTGAATATCTCCACGACAGTCGGTGCCGATGGGGGATTGCGTTTTACCGAGAGGGGGCTCTCGCTACGCGAATACTTGAGAGGGCTTTCAGGTGATCAGAGAGCTTCTGTCATGGCACTACTAAAGCCGCTTCGGGCGCACGAGGCGACGCATCGCCTGCTGGAGCGTGCCGGTATCCGATCGCTGGATATCGAAATGCCCGGCGGGATGACGCGTTGGTTTTCTCAGGAAGAACTTTGCAGGATTGTGGACAATCTCGGAAATGAACGCTTTCGCTATACTACCGATGAGCTTGCCGCGATAGAGCGTTCGCTTCAGGAGGTTCTCGGAGCTGATTTCTCTTTAGAAAAAGCGACCCGGCATGTCCGCTCGCTCGATACTCGCAGTGTCGCCGAGAGTGCTCGTACCGGTGATGTGGCGGATTTTGTTCGGGCGTTTCCGGAGGCGCGATCGCTCGGTCGAGTGTTTGATTGACAGCCGGAATACGAAAATCTTATCCGGGCGTTTGAATCGTCTATCCGGGATGCGTCTGCAAATCCGGAAATGCTGACGATCCTGAGAGGTATCAGCGTGGAGGTGGATGGAGTCGTCGTAGATTTTTCTCGTTTTCAGGAAGTGGCATTAGGGAATCCAGATGCGCTCTCGTGGGGGGAATTTCTGGCATTTGTCCGGGAATTCGCGAGACGCACCAGTCAATACGAATCCTCGAAAGATCTGGCAGGATATGTCCGTGTCGCACCAGTACTGAGAAATTTGCGATTGGATTTACAAAAAAATGATATGCCGGTATCGAAGCATATCGAATCACTCTTTTTATCCACAGCTGGACGAGAATTGCAGGTTAGTCTGCTCTTGCAAAGAAAGCCGCTCAAACACGCTCTTGACTCTACCGCAAGCCTGCTCTCCCGATACCCGAAAGATACACTCGCAAATCTCCTCAAAGCCTGAGAAAACGGAGAAATCTCAGGCAGAGAAACGGCGGTGGGAATATGTGACTTTTTCTGCGAGACGATGAGTTCGCTGCGTATCATCGGTGGGCGAATCGAGGGACTCTCGAAAGAGTCGGGAGTACCGCGAAATGTCATACGCGATGCATCCACAGAATGGCAAAGACAATTCGATATCCTCAATCGTCTCGCATACGGCAGTGCGATCATGGAGACACTTCGCGCTACCCTCGACAGGGAAAAAATGCGGCAGCTTGATAGCCTGTTTTCACAGCTTCAAATGATCCGCCGCAAGGTTTCTGCGCTATGATAGTGACAGGATAGCTCTACTGCAGCTCGATGGTCGCTCCAGATTCTTCGAGCTGAGCTTTCATCTTTTCTGCGTCGGCACGCTCGACACCCTCCTTGATATTTCCACCCGCATCCACGAGCGCTTTCGCCTCCGAGAGTCCGAGTCCCGTCAGCTCGCGCACCACTTTGATGACGGCGATTTTTGCCGATCCGGGCGAGGTGAGTACGACATTGACCGTCGACTTTTCCTCCTCCTGTGCCGCTGCCTCGCCACCTGCGACCGCCCCTGCGACCGCGACGGGTGCTGCAGCGCTCACGCCAAATTTCTCCTCCATCGCCTCGACCAGATCCGCGAGCTCCACGATAGTGAGCTCACTGACCATGTCCATGATCTTTTGCGCGTTTTCAGAGAGCGTCTTTGCTTCTTCTGCCATAGGAAAATACTAAAAAATTAGAAATGAAATGAATGAGTCCGGGATACCATACCGGAGAATCGAGGCAAACAAACCGGTGTTTCCCTCGAATACCGGGATGCTATGCGGCGGGAGTTTCGGCTTCGCTTGGGGAAGAATTTTGCGCCTCTGTCTCATGGGTATCTGACTCTGCAGCCGACTCTGTCGTGACATTCGCCACGGCGAGACCGGAGAGTTTGTCGATGCCTTTCTCCTCCATATCCTTTTTCGCCGCATCAAAAAACCGGGCGAGTCCGCCGACGGGTGATTTCATGGAGCCCATGAGCTTCGCAAGCAGTGTCTCGCGCGAGGGGAGTGTGGCGATACGCAGTGTCTGATCGCGATCGAGCAGTGCCCCCTCGAAATATCCGGCGAGAAAAATCATCTTTTCCTCCTTTACAAAGTCGTTCGCAAACCGGTTTGCGATGCCTATAGGCGCGATGGGATCAGCACGCGAGATGACGATCGTCACCTGTCCGGGCAGTGACTCCGGATCGATGTCGATGCCGAGTGCCTGTTTCAGCGCGATGCGGATAAAGGTCTTTTTCGTCATGGTAAATGCCGCATCGAGCGGGCGCAGCTCGCGCCGGATGTCGGTGATTTCTTCGACCGTGAGCTTGTTTGTCCGGACAAATGCGAGCGATGTCGCACCCGAAAACTCGCGCACGAGTCAATCGAGAATGACTTGCTTTTGCTGTTTGGTGAGTGCCATGAGAGTCGTAGATGAAAAAATCGCGACCGGTCGCCGCGATGAGAGGAATGTCGATCTTTTGAAAATGCTGTGCCTGCCAAAAGGCAGTCTATCCAAAAGATGCGTTTTTCCGTCTCGGGAGGACTTATCCGGGAATCGATGCCTCCTGTCTGCGACGATTTTTGAAAATGTAAAAAAATTGTATCCGGGAAAGCGCTAAAGTCAAAAGATTTTCAGGGCTTTTCTATTTATTCAGAAGCCATTGATCACATCTCTTTGTCGCTGGACTAGTCTTTCGAGCTTCCCGAAGCGGTCGCCAATGATCATCATCCACCCAGATGAAGCATATGTGCATATGGATTCCACGCAGTTGCTGGAGGTTTTCTTTGGCTTTTGCTATCTTGTTTTGCTCTTGTGGATGATGTGCTTGTTGATGATCATGATCACGGTGCCGCTACACTGCCGCTCGGAATTACCGGATCAGGACCATTTTGTATACGACTCTTGTGTCCATGCATACGCATTGCGTGAGGGACTTCTGCTTCTCGAAGCATTCGCTGCAATAGTGATGCAGTATCTCTTTTTGGGATCCATCCGAGCGACTCGACGACGACGACGAGACCACATGCGAGTGCGATCTGGGATGTGGTTGACGGTACCTTGTGAATACCGCCGACTTCAGTGCCGATCAGATGTGCTCGTATCGAGTGCGGTGAGCACTTTATTTTCCTTCTCTGGAGTTTTTTGGAATGTTGCATATACTCAAAATTCCGATATAGACACTCAAATCATCCGGCGAAAATAAGCACAGAGTACGTCACTGATATCCATTCTTCATAGAAGTAGTCGAATATCCCCTACCGGCTCCATTGGCATATCACGCATTTGTACTTTACATGCGATGAGGTACTTTTTCGGACACGAAATTCCCTGATTCGTAAGTGCGCTCGTCCGATCTCATACTCGCGCCACGACTCATCCTATACCATCTTCGCGACTTTTCGGTGCCCCGGAGATATGGGAAGATTCAAAGAGTCCATTGCTTATGGCTTGTTCAAATGTTGTGAAATTCACAATTGTAATATTACGTCTAAAGACATACGTCTTGTACTTCTTTTCTCCAGATTGTCAAAAGATTTTCAAAAAAGTCGTGCTATGCTGCCTGCCTTCAGGATTCATGCTGTGCACTTTCCTCGATGCAGAGGGGATGATTCACTCACGCTTTCATGAGCATTGTTCGCAGGAGTTCGGGACTTTCATGCCGCGAAATCCATTCGAGTCTCTCCATGATGACGATAAAGGCGCAGGCGACGTCGCACTGGTATATAGCGTACTTGAGAGCGACAGATCAAATATGTTTATGCTGATGTTCTATAATCGCCATGGAAAGCTCTCTCAATACTGACTCAACTCATTCAAATCAATGGGTATGTTCTTGACCGGTATTCGTGCCGTGCCGGTAGGCAAAATATGCGGGTAACGCTTGGGCTATCTCGTTTGGCTGTACGGAGGCTGGCAGTGCTATTTGAGGTATATCGCCTTGCCGCCACTCACTACGGACGCGATTGAGATAGGCGTTTGGACCATGCTCCGCTTCGTTCGTGAGCCAGTGCGTTCTCGCAATAATTCACTGTAAAGGCATGCGCACACTCGAGGTCACTGCCTTATCCGGTCGAAATTCTTCCGGAAAATGCCCTAATGACATAAGCAATTTTGTTACTTGTGCACACCATTTTCTTTCTCTTTTTCCTAAAAGTCAAACCCGAAATCTGAAAAATCCGATTTTTTCTTTCACGATACTCTTATTTTTTTCTCCATCGGATACGAGTCCCATCGGGACCAAATACTGCGCGCCCGAGCGGTCGCATATTACCACTCACCCCCATCGCCTATGACGAGCGACATCCGCATCTCCGACGATCCGACTCCGATCGAGTATGCGAGTCCCGACGCGGACACAAGCGCGTCTGATCCCGATATTTCCCAGACGGATCCCGAATCCGCGGACTCATCGCGCCCGTCCGCCGAGTACCGACACATGCGCCGCCGCTACCTCGCCCGCGTCAATCGAGCAGCACGAGAGCGCGACGAGGCGCGTAAAGCGCTCGAAGAAAAAGACCGCGATATCGAGCGAATCGTCGACGAACGCATCCACGCCTACGAGACCGAGCGAAAATCCCGGGAGGAACAGTCCCGATTTTTCGAGCGACATCCCGATATGGCAGAGCATGCCGATGATCTCGTATGACTTCGCGAGACATTCCCGGCGATGAGCTGGGATGATGCGCGGACATTTTACATCGCGCAAAAATCTCCGGAGCGCCTGCTGGACAGACAGACTCGCGCTCGCCGCACTGCGGATACTCTCGATACGACGTCGTATCGTTCGCAGAGACTCACACACGAGCGCGACCCGCGCGAGATGAGCGCCCGCGAATATCGACAGTACCTCGACACGCTCCTGTCGCAAGGGAAAATCACTCTTTAATTTTTCGCTGTATTTTTTAAAAATCATATCTCCATGGCTACAGCAACCCGCGCCAGTATCGGCGAAAACTACCTGCAGACCTATCTGTATAAAAACGTGCTCGAAAATTTCGAGCCAAATCTTCGATTTTACGAGCTCGCAGATGCGCCCATGGTCGACGACGGCTATGGCACCGTCGCCTGGGCAAAGCCCTCGAAACTGACTGTGACACCTACGAATGCCGCTCTCGACGAGGGTACGACGCCTACCAGTACGTCGTTTGCCTACTCTGTCGTGACGGCGACACCGACACAGTACGGACTGTATGTCGAGCTGTCTGATCGGCTCCTGCATGCGGCGCCCACCCGCATCCTGGAAAATGCCGGAGTAGAGCTCGCAAATAACCTCGGACGCATCGTGGATCAGGTCATCCAGACCGAGGTGATGGGCGGATCAAATATCGTCTATGCCGGAGACGCGACATCGCGTGCGACCCTCGCGGCGGGCGACACCATCAGCTCCGCACACCTGCGAAAAGCGCAGATCAAGCTGCGTGCAAGCGACGCCCCCGACTTTGATGGGTACTATGTCGCGGTGATGCACCCGCTCGTGGCAGGAGACCTGCGCGCCGAGACCAATGGCGAATACGTAGAGTTTGCAAAATACGCCACACCCGACCGGCTCTTTTCGGGAGAGGTGGGAGCGATCCACGGCGTGCGCGTCGTCGAAAGCTCGAATGTTCAGTCCTTTTCCTCTACCGTCACGGTCTACCCGACGCTCGTCGTCGGACGCGGCGCATACGGCGTCACGGAGTGGAGCTCGCTCGAGGCTATCTACAAGCCACTCGGAAGCGGAACGGATCCACTGGATCAGCGCGCGACCATCGGTGTCAAAATCGATTTTGCGGCGAAGCGCCTCCAAGAAGACGCAATGGTCCGTATCGAGTCCGCCGCGACAGCGGTATAGCCCACTCGATTGTATATATTTTCGTATGATGAGATCCCCCTCTCTCGAGGGGGATTGTTTTGGGATTGAGGAAAAATTCGCTTTTCTCCAGTATCTCCTCCCACATTTTGACACTGGGGAAAACCGGGTATACTGGTGGTGCCAAACATTGTGCGTTATTTTTCGTCCGCGCCAATAGTGGACAAACATGGGCAATCGTCCGCCCGTTTGACCATTTTGGCGCACACGGACAATGTTTGGCGACATTTGGACGGTTGCCCATTTTGATGTGCATT
>JANQGT010000024.1 GCA_028277205.1 Candidatus Altimarinota bacterium | reverse complement strand
ATTGACCGTGTCATCCACGAGTACGCAGTATCGACAGTCGACGATTTTATCGTATGCTCCCTGCTCGTGAAATCCAAATCGAAACTCGTCGCGGATACCCTGTTTTGCGGAGATGTATTTTCAAAAAGAAAATTCAGCTTTGTTTCGATAGCCGTAGATCTCCTCGCTCGGGATGATGGGATGAAACACCGCGTCCTGAATTTTTTGCTTGAGCGGCGAGAGCGCTTCCCGTACCTGCTCGGACTTGAGTGCGAGCTGCATCTCATAGTCGATGGGCAGCCACTTGCATCCGCCGTACACCTGAAAGTGCTCGGGCAACTCCCGTTCGTGCGGAGACGGTTTTTCGATATTTGCGATCTGTCATTCGATATGCGACGATGCATTTTTCAGCACGCGCACGCTCACGACGCTCTCGGGGATCACACCGCCGGTGATGATGACCGCCTTGCCGTCCGGCAGGTGTGCGAGTCCCGATCCGCCAAAGACGAGCTTTTCTACGAAGAGTGACGGGAGGATGGTGTTTTTTTTGATCTTGTTCACGAGGGTGATACTTTCAGGGAAATCAAGTGATACTACGGCTGTTTGCGAATTTGCGTCGTCCACCGTCCCCGATCCGGATCATAGACGTATGCGATGTACTCATCCGCTCCCACTGGCTGAAAATCCCGGGGTACGACGGAGATATACCCGGCGTCCACGAGATCGGAGGCGGTATCCGGATACTCGCCAAATTGCTCTGCATACGCCATGGAAAACGCATCCAAATACTGAAAATATACGACACGCTGAAAACGCCCGAGGTATTCGAGGCAGAGACTCGCACCAAAATTTCTCTCATGCTCAGAGTGTTCTTCGGTCTGTATGCGGACACGTTCCACGAGTCATAAAAACGCCTCGGAAATCGTATCCGAGCGCGCAAGCTCAGCTTCGTAGAGGCTGGCAAGCTCGGCGGCGGCACGAGCGCACATCGGCGCATCCAGATGCGATCGCACCGAGAGATCCAGGAGCATCCGCGCCGCCCCCTCGTACTCCCCCGTCCGGGCGCTCAGCGTCGATGCGAGCGTCCGAATGCCAAATGGCGCATCATCATGCGCCGAGGCGATTTTATACGCTGTGATCGCACGCTCGAAATCCTCACGATAAAAATAGTACGTATATCCGAGAAGCGCCGGGATGCGATACGAGTCGCAGGGATTTCGTCGATCGGGATCATCCACCGCGCCTGCGATGGAGTCGGATATGCGAATATTTTCGAGCTTTTCGGGATCGCAGGTGTTCGCAGTTCCTTTCTCGCCGAGCGCGATCGACTGGTCGATATGACGCTCCTGCCGCCCCTCATCAATCGCCTCACGTCCGACATTGACATTTGGCAGGAGTGTTTGCGGGAGGGTGTAGGCGATGACGAGACGGGGTGAGAGATCCGTCACCAGATCTGCCATGGCAAAGAGGTGTCGCTTGTATTCGCCGCCGATGACATGCGTCCCGATATACTGGATCGTCTGCAGCCAGTACATATCGGCGACGGTCTGCTCGTGTCCCGCGCTCGAGAGGCGTATAAACGTCTCGGAGGGGATAAACTCCGGATGCTGCACCCGCTGAAACTCCTCGCGATCGTGCTTTTCGTAGCCGAGGGAAAAGCTCGCATCTCCCAGAAACCAAAACGCGACGAGCAGACCGGTAGCGATGAAAAGAAGCCGCATATGCTTGGCAGAAAAGTTTTTGTCGTGAAGTATCGCGAGAGATGAAAATTCTCGGGTATTGTATGAAATTTCGCATTTTATTCAACTTCCAAAGCCGCTCTTTCGCTCCATCCTCCTCGTCTCTCATCGAAAAACATGCGACAGACGAGTGAATGTGCCAAAGACTTTTTGCGCCTTTTGAATTTCAAACTCCTAAATCCCGAGCCGATCCCGCAGGACATTGACTTCGTAAAAGAGGTGCTGATCCTTTTTGAGGATGTGTTCGAGCTTTCGGCACGAGTACAGGACCGACGAGTGATTTCTGCCAGAGAAAATATTGCCGATGCGCTCGTAGGTGTAGTGCATCCGATTTTTCAAAAGATACATGGCAACCTGCCGGGGAATCATGTACTCTTTTTTTCGATTTTCACCGATGAGGAGCTCCGGATCGAGCCCGAAATGCGCGGCAACGGCGTCCACGAGTTCTTTGTATCCGCCGATCCTGGGACGTGCGGCGCGATGCCCTCCGGACAGATCGTCGGTGATCGCGAGCTTTTTCAGGCGTACGGCGACATTTTCGATCGTGGGCGGTGTATGGTGCAGCTCGTACTCGGCGATGAGCTGATTGAGGATGCCCTCGAGCTCGCGGACATTTTCTCCGGTATTGTACGCGATAAATTCGGCGACTTCCTGTGCGAGGATGAATTGCTTGGCGCGAGCCTTTTCTTGTAGGATCGCGAGGCGCGTCTCGAAATCCGGCACGCCGATATCCACGATGATCCCCCACTCAAATCGACTCCGCAGCCTCGGCTCGAGCTCCGTGAGCTCCTTTGGCGGACGATCTCACGAGAGCACGATTTGCTTGTTTGCTTCGTAGAGGATATTGAAAATATTGTAAAGCTCTTCCTGCGTCTGTTTTTTATTTGCCAAAAACTGCACGTCGTCAATGATGAGCACGTCGATGGCGCGGTACTTTTCGCGCATGCGATCGACCTTACGCGTTTTGACATGCGAGACATAGTCCGTCAAAAATCGATCGGCAGTCGTATAGATGACGCGCTTGTCTTTCAGGCGCATGCGCACGCCATTTCCGATCGCCTGCAGCAGGTGCGTCTTTCCGAGACCGACGTCCCCGTAGATGAAAAGCGGATTGTAGCTCGCGCCGGGACGACGCGAGACCGCGTCCGCGGCAGCGTATGCGAGCTGATTTGACGGACCGATGACGAAATTGTCGAGTCGATATTTCTCATTCATGATGCGCGAGACGATCCCATCGACCTGCTCATGCCCCGGGATTTCGGTGCGTTTCTTCTTCGCGGTGGTTTGTTTATAGAGCTCTTGACAGTCCACGACCTGAGTGTTAGTAGTATTTTCTATCATCGTATCCACGACGAATGTGATACCCGTAATTTCCGGAGCGCACGCGATGGTCGCGGCATACATTTCATTTGAAAATTTTTGCTCGAGATTGTCCCGCATAAAGCTGGACACGACCCCGTATACGATCCGATCTTTCGTATGCTCGACGATTGATAGTTTTTTGAAATACGTCAGAAAATCCTGTTTTCGCATGGATGCGGCGAGTGTCGCGACGACATCCCGAAGAAGTTTTTTTTCGGAAAGAGGGTCAAAAAATGCCATATACAAGCGGTCTTTCGTGGACTGTAAGCGGAGTCGGTCCGCCTGCTCGATGCAAGCGGAGCCTGATAGATATATTTATTCGTTTCAGCGCTCTTGTCAAAGTGAAAAAAATATTTTGACACATTTTTTCGAACACAAAAAATGTACACCACGCTTCCGGGGTACTCTCCCTCTCCCCTTGCACGAAAAAAAAATCCGATACAATTTCTCGTCAATACATTTTTTCATCATGTATGCCGACGATACCCCACACCCTCATCGCCATCCGCGCACTCACTCACGACGTCTTCGAGCTCGTATTTCGTGCGGATATAGCGCATCCGCCGATTCCCTGACAGTTTAGCATGTTTAGTCTGCCGTCGGGTCTGCGGCGCGCCTACTCTGTCGCGTGGCACGAGCACGGCGAGCTCACCTATATCATCAAGCGCCTCGAGGGCGGTCCGGGCAGCACAGAGATCTGTGGACTCACTCCCGGAGCCGAAGTGGCTGCGTTGCCTCCTGTCGGAAAATTTCAGCTGTCGGAGGGTGATGTCTCGCGGTGTTTCATCGGGACGGGGACGGGATTCGCGCCGCTGTGGTTTCAGATTCGCAGCGCACTCGAGCGTGAGGACAGCTCACCGATGCACTTTGTCTTTGGTGTACGGGAGGCGCGAGACCGGTTTTATCAGTCGGAAATTTGAGAGCTTTCAGAGCAGTATCCGCACTTTTCATTTACCCAGTATCTCTCCCGCGAGGACATCGAGTGATGCGAGCGCTGATATGTGACGGATCCGATAGGCGCGGATCTCGCGCGGGCATACAAAGAATTTTATATCTGCGGGAGTCCCGCCATGGTGTCGGACGCCCGCACACAGCTCGAGATGTCGGGAGTACATAAAGAGCGCATCCGATTTGAGCAGTACTAGGCAGTCGTCAAAGGGAATTTGCGAATACTGCGGTTTTTCCGTATAATGAGAAAAATCTAACAATCGGCATGCATGTCGGATTCCATCAATAGCAGCATCGGGAGAATCGCAAATCGTGATACGACAAAAAACTTGTCGCAAGGTGAAATGCGCAGACTGGCAGGCACATCGAAAATTCCCGGAGAAGAAGATCCGGAAATACGACAAGCTGTCGAAACCCGAGACGCAAAGCAGGCATGAAAGCGCGAATCCCGCAGCGCCCTCAGGACCTTTCTAGAGCAAAAAATCCACAATACCGGATATTCACAGATCTGAAAAAAATCCGGCGTCGCCTACTGCGACGAGATCTCGCAAAAAGACGGACTAAAGACGCTTCGGAAAAATCTCTGGGAGTACGTACAGAATCGCCGCGCGATGCATGAAGAGTTTGCGAATATCGACTCGCCGGAGGCGCTCAATGGCGCGCTCGACGACGAGACGCTCCGAAGCGCGATCAATCCCTATGCCATCGAAATCGCCGAATACAGAAAAAAACTCGCAAAGCAGATAGAGACGGAGTACGATCTCAATCCCGGAGAGGGAGCACGAGTCACGAAATGGGTGCGGATGCAGGAGATCAGCGCACTGCGAGAATTTCTCACATCGCAAAGACGCGCCGATCTGCATGCAAAGCTCACAAAGCAAACGCGCAATACTGGGGAAAGTCCTCACATTCGCGGTATTCTCAGGGGATTTGAGGAAATACTTGAAGAGCTGCAAATCAATCCCGACCAGATGCCGAGATACGCTCCCGCGGAGGATATTTCGTTTATGAGGCGAGTGCTCTCTGGCAGTCGCGGCGATGTGGCGGCTCATGATGTGGAGAGGCTCATCAAGCTTCTTGAAAAATACGGAGTTTTTTGAGCTGCGTACAATACGATCAGCGACAATCGCACCAAAGTCATGACCGCACTCTACGAGCGGTTTCTGCCGAGGATCGGTCTGAGCACTCTCTACAAAGGAGAAGCAGTCGATATCAGTGAAGGAAAAAACATCATCGATCTCTCCGAAGCGCGTGATCTGGTCGAATCGGGCATCGCGGATCTCGAAATCCTCGTCCCGGATGGCATGAATCCCACTAAGGCCATAGATCATCGACTCGAGTTTTTCGATGATGTCATCATAGATCGGGCACACTACGGCATGCTCGATCATATCGGCATCCAGATGGACGAGCTACAAAGCGACAAACCCGATATATTCCAAAGACTCCTCGATAATCCCAAAATCCTCTACGAGACCATCGCCGATCGTCTCACCGAGTACAAGCGCATGCCCTCTCTGGAGCATCCCGAGACTCCCGACGATGCGAAGCCGCCCGAGCATGCGTACGACTGGATATACACAGACGAGGACGATTTCGACGAGGACGGAGAGCCGAAAGCATTTGAAGGTATCGACCCCGCGACACTGCGAAAGCGGCTCATAGATCGTCTGCGCTCGGGAAAACACAGAGGGGTAGAGCTGCCGGAGATCCCCGACGATCAGCTCGACACGCTCGCCGATGGCGCGTATATCGTCGGACATCCGGGCAGAGACAGCCGGGAAAAGCTCGGCGATCGGGTCTACATGCGCATCGACACACTGGACTCCGGCGGAGTCCTGGCTCCCTATATGCAGCTGCGGACGTGCACGACAAACGGACTGCTGGATCGCAGAGATCCGACAGACGAGATGCAAAAATCCGACGTGGAGTACAATCAGTTTCTGGTGATGCTCACCGCATTCGAGCGTATAGAGATCCTAAACGATCGGGAAATCGACGAGCGCATCGAGCTCTCGAAGCGAGATCCTGCAGGACTCACTGCAGAAGAGCAAGCACAAGCAATCGGCGAAGCTATCCCCGAGACGCAAATCGGGACGCTGTCCGACCTCACCTACCATATCAATCGACTGGATACCTCTCGAAATATTTCCGAATTCGGAGTCGACACCTGTTTCGAGATCGGCGAGGCAGACCCGGAAGCCAAAATCGAAGACAGTCGCTACCGCATCTTTGTGATACAGGGGATCGACGAACAGCGCCAGCGCATCTACGTCTCAAACGGTCACGGCAGAGAAGAAATCACATTTTCGGATTTTTTACGCGCATTCAGAGGCGGCAAAGGAAAGCGTCTGCCCAATCCAGCAAATGGCGGATTTCTCTCGCCGGAATGCGTGATCAAAAACATGTCCGCACTCCTCGGCGAGGACGCAAAATGAACAAACTCCGCCGAGGCATGGAAATGAATGGAGTACCGAGACGGCGGGCAACAAGAAGCACACGGATTTGTAAAACCAAACGAAGAAGGAGCAAGTGAAGCGATGATAGCGTACTCGTATTTTCAAAGTACAAAGGGAAACAGTACGACGCTCATCGAGGTCCAAAGAAGCGACCAAAACGAGATCAGCTTTACGGTGTACGAGGGATTCACGGAGGAAAAAGTCGGAGAAGAAACCGACAACAAGCCGATGCAGATGAAGCGCTCGTCGAGCGGGAGGCTCCGCTATCATCGGGTGTGATATCCTGCATTTCTTCGCATACTCAGGATCTACGGCTGCGTCCCGCGCCGTCGCCCCGAGGAGGAGGCACTCCGACAAGCCAAAGATTTCTCCAATGTCAAACCCATGAATGAGGGAATCTTTGGATGGATGAAAAATGGAATTTCCCTCAGTACCGTCCTTCAGGGAGCAAAATTTTTCGGAGAATCGATAAAGGAAAAGTTTAGTAATCAAGACGATACCCAAGCGGCAAAGCTCGCCTATTGGCTCTCTGGAGCCATTCCGGACTTTCTCATGGGCGAAGACGACAAGCTCTCGCTCATGCAGCATGTGCAGAGTAAAAACGATGCAGTAGTCGATAAAATCAAAGATAAGCTCTCGAAAAATATCAGCGGCGAGCGGCGACGTCGGATCATCCGTCGCATCCTCCTGTCTCCCCGCTCCAAAAAACTGGAAGTCATGGCGGCACTGCTCGTCTGTCTGGAGCGCACGGGGACACTGTATGCCGAGTCGTACCTCCAGGATCTGGAGGGTACCGGCATCTTTTTCAAGCGACTGCTGGGACTGCCGATGAGTGCGGATCACACGCAACATCCGAAGTGGATAAAGTATCGACAAAAAGCGATCGACGACAAAAGAACCGAAAAACTCGATCCGAAGACCGGAGACGTCGCCGATCAGTCCGCCTCCGTTCATGAGATCGATATCATCGTCCGCTGGGCGCAAGCGGAAGAAGACAAGCTCGGCGTCGACTTCATCGCGAATTTCAAATCGAAAATCTGGGGAACCCTCGAAGAAGGGCGCGCAAACGCTACGGAAAAAGGACGACGGGAAGTGGGACAATTTTCCGAGGTGGAGTCGCAGGTCACTCATGTCATAGGAAAGCTCAAATCCGGACTCGTGAGTGAAGCGATCGGCGACCCGAAAAAGGACAAGGACGGCGCCGGCATGTGGAAAATCATCGACAAAGGAGGAGACGACAATCAAAATATGGCAGTCCCCTTTGCGCTCATCATGAGCGGGCTGCCGGAGGTGATGGATGCGGGTCATCGCAAACGTCTGCGAGTCAACTACATCATCGGAAAAAAACTCCTCTACTCTCCCCTGCGATTCATCGATACGATCGATCATGTCAATCTCTATCGGCAAGTAGTCGAACAGCTCATCAGAGACTCAGGAGATCCTGAGGGAATCAAGCTCATCGGCACGCTCAACGAGCTTCGGGCAATGAACAATCCCGGAAAGGAAGTCCCGAATCCCGACGAGAAAAAAAGAAAGGCAACGCCGATGGTTTCCCAGCAGGCAGCAATGGTGCTCGTCGCGGATCAGATCTGGAGAGGGGGCGTCGCAAAGCGCATCGGGCTGCATGAAAAGCTCAATATCTTTCGGGATCGCACGATGCTCGACCTGGAAAATCAACGCAAACATCCGATCTACAAGCAGTATGCACAGGACTTTATCCAGATGACGGCGGACTGGCGAGCGTGATCGGACGGATCACCCCAGACCGGCGCCATCGGCGGTGAGATATGAAATGATATCTATATGGACAATCACACGCCGGGACGTGTCGACGCCATGACCTCGTGGATCCAGATCGATACGAATACCGGTGCGTTCCTTGATAAGACATCGTGGGATTTATTCTTTCAGATCAAGTCGAATTTCAAAATGATCCGGACGATGCTGCATCCGCAGTACAGAGATCGGCCAGATCATCCCGAGCACACAGCATACCGCAAAAAGCTCTTCGCAGAGTATCAGCACGCGATGGCGGAGGTATTTCGCAGAAAAATGGGGGGCTCCGGCATTGATCTCACCGAAGAAGAACACATCAATGATCTCATTCAAAACTATGGATTTGATCGCAGACTGTTTCTCTCTCGAAAGGTGCGAGCAGACGAGGACATCGAAATCATCGAGACAAATCTCAAAAAAGACGAGCGCTATATCTACGCCGAGAGTGGCAGATTTGATCAGTATATAGAGGACGCGGGAGATAGACACGAAACTCGATCGTTTGAAGATCGATTTGCCATCTTTATGGATGAGTGATCGACACCCGCAGAGACGCACGATATCGTGATATCGACAGAGCAGATCCTCAGCCAATGAAGAGAAGTCATGGACAGTATCCTGAAAAAACAACCCGCAAACACCGATCCCGCCGATATACACCGGAGGCAGTGAGTAGCATCCAACGACCCACAAGCAAGAAGAGTGGCATAGTGCACGAGAAAGCTGATTTTGACATTGCTTGCGATATTCGTACGATTGCTCCTCGTCATTCGAAAGCGATAGAATATCTGTATCAATCCCATGCGCATCGGCATAGACGCCCGATTTTTCGGGACACGGTTTACCGGGATCGGTCGGTATACCGAGGAGCTCCTCCGGCATCTCGAGACACTCGACACCGAAAACGAGTACATCATATTTTTGGGAGCGTCGGGATATCGGGAGTATCATCCTGGCAATCCCCGCTTTCACAAACGACTCTTGGACATTGCTCACTATTCGTTTTCAGAGCAGATCTGGCTGCCGTTTGTCATCGCGCGAGAGAGACTCGATCTCATCCACTATACAAATTTCAATGCGCCGATCGTGTCCCGTACACCCTGCATCGCCACGATTCACGATCTCACGCTCTCATTTTACCCGGGTCGAAAAAAGACGAGCATCGTCCATCGACTCGCCTATCGCCTGACACTCGGCTCTGTCGTACGCCGATCACGCGGACTCATCGCCGTCTCCGAGCATACGAAAAAAGATCTCAACGAACTTTTGGATATCCCCCGGGATCGCATACGCGTCGTGTACAATGGCGTGGATAGTGCCAGATTTCAGGCAGCAATCGACCCCGCAAAGCTCGAACAGTTTCTGCGCGAAGAGCGTCTGGAAAACCCCTATTTTCTCTACGCGGGCGTCCAGCGCGAGCACAAAAATCTCGTGCGTCTCGTCGAGGCGTACGCACACCTCATAAAAAAGCATCCGGATATTGCTCACGAGCTGGTCTTCGTAGGGCGGGAGGATCCGAGCTATCCCGACATCCGAAATATCGTCATCCGCACCGGACTGCAAAAGCGGGTCCGATTTCTCGGATTTCGTCCGGATGAGGAGCTGGTCATGCTGTATCGCAGCGCATTCGCACACGTACTCCCCTCTCTCTACGAGGGATTTGGTCTGCCCATACTGGAGGCTATGGCGTCGTGAGTACCGGTCATCTGCTCGCGCTCGTCCTGTCTGCCGGAGATCGCCGGCGAGGGCAATGTTCGCTTATTTGATCCGCTCTCCATCACGAGTATCGCAGACGCACTCCAGGATATCGTATCAGACGACGCGCTTCGTGTGCGTCTCGTCGAGCGCGGATATGATCGAGTCAGAGAATTCAGCTGGGAAAAAATGGCGCGCGAGACACTCGCCGTATATCACGAAGTCCTGAAAAACGATCGTCTCGACAGTGAGGCAAATACCGAGGAGTCCGGGTCAATGACGATGTAATGCCGTCAAATCATTAGGTACTTCCGTGTTTTTAGAAAAGCAAGTCCTCACATACTGAGTAAGCATGCAATCATTGCAACAATAGACGCAATTACCCTATCGGCGTAGTGTCCTGGCTCTATGATTATCCGAAACAAAATTCTGAAAGCTTTCTATTCGTCTATCAGTAAAATGATGATTTTTCAGCGAAATTTACAATCAAAATCCCTACTCTCCCGCGTCGATTTTTGCCAAAATCTCCGCAAGTCCGATGCGATCGATATGGCACTCGAAATTTTTTTGCGTCAGGATGGCGATCACGAGGCGATCGCTGTACTGCAGTCGCTCTAGAAATTCTGATTTTTCCATGACCGCGTAGCGGATCCGCTGCCCGAAAAAAATGCGGCTGAGCGCGTGATTGAGCGCGCTGCGATCCACCGTCCCGATGAGAAATATATCCACGACGCCGTTTTGTCGTGCCGCATGATCGAGCGAGGCGAGATACCGCCCCCACGTCGCGAGATCTATATCCCGCTCTCATGCGATATACTCTCGCAGACGCGCGAGCGGATCATACGCCGCCCGACACATGTCCGATATGGGCGAATACAGGGGCGAGTCGACAGCGAGGCGATAGACCTTTTTTCGGTCGGACTCCTCGCTGCGGAGGATGCCGAGCTCCTCCAGATTCAGCAGTTCTCGTCGGACGCTATTGAGCTGCTCATCCAGCTCGCGGGAAAGCTCCCGGATGAAAAACGCCGGAGGCTCTTCGCTCGTCGCCTGCTCGATACAGAAACGCTCGAGAATTTTCGCGCGACATTTTGATCCGAAGAGCTTTGCGAGATTCATGACGAAAATAAAAACTACAAACCGCGCTCATAATAGCGAAGCTCTCTGCGAATGCAATCGCGAACACCATTCTCTA
This sequence comes from Candidatus Altimarinota bacterium, assembly GCA_028277205.1. GTDB lineage: Bacteria > Patescibacteriota > Gracilibacteria > BD1-5 > UBA2023 > JANQGT01. Next base: position 18,661 of record JANQGT010000024.1, on the reverse strand, counting down.
TCCGTAAAAACCGATATCAGCAAAAATCACCCGAAAGACAATACTGAATCAGAAATGATTTTCTCTATTTCACTACTCCCCCTCTCGAGTCAAGTATCACCATTGCCCGTTTGATAATTTTCGACATACATCCTGCAGCTGGATGCACACCCCCGGAGGCGTCCTCCATGACTTCGCATATTTTCCCGATGTCACGAGTCAGCAATACGAGCAACTGCTTCATGATTATTTGAGTATCGGGGTCCTCTATATGTCAATCAACCTCAGACAATTCGACATATCGTATCAGTTCGTCGAGCAAACAATTGAGCATCGCAAGCATCGCGCGAGCATCATCAGTCGCCCGTATATGCTCCATCGTATCACGAATATGAGGAACCGCATCCATAATCGAAAATAGTCAGAAACAACGCCCCCACGCATCTACAATACGTCTATCCGAAATAAAATGCAAACACCTTCGCATGCTTTTTGCGACTATTTACTGAGAAAACCGGTTTTGGTTTTTATACGCAAATTGATACAATGCCCCTTTGTTTCCAACCCCCTTTTCATGAAGCCGAAAAAGCACGAACTCCCAAAACTCAAATACCAGTATCACGAGCTGGAGCCGTATATCGACGCGACGACCATGCAGCTGCATCACGCAAAGCATCACCAGTCCTACGTCGACGGACTGAATGCCAGCGAGGAAAAACTCGCCCACGCGCGGGAGACCGGCGATTTTTCGAGTGTGAAACACCTCAAGCGCGAGATCGCATTTCACGGATCGGGACATTTTTTGCATGCGGTCTACTGGGATATCATGACCCCGAATGGGCGCGCACTCGATCACGAGAAACTCGCACAGGCGATCGACGACAAATTTACAGATTTTACGGGGCTCGAGCGTGAATTCAAAGCGACCGGGACGGCGGTCGAGGGCTCGGGCTGGGCGATCCTGGGTGTACGTCCCGACGGCGTACTAGAACTCTATAGCGCGGAAAAACATCAAAATCTCACACAGTGGGGGACGATCCCGATCCTCGCCTGCGACGTATGGGAGCACGCCTACTATCTCTCGTACCAAAATCGGCGCGCCGAATACATAGAAAATTTTTGGAAAATCATCGACTGGGCGGCGGTAGCGGAGCGGTATGACCGTGCCGTCTCGTAGCATGTAGCAGTATGCGTACTGACGGCGTAGGCGTTTCGCTCTTGTGGTTTCGTCGGGATCTGCGCCTGGAGGACTCTGCTGCTCTCGCGAGAGCGGCGGAGTGCGGACTGCCGATCGTCGGCATGTACGCCTTTCATACCGGGGATCTGCCGGCGGACGCCCGGCAGCACACCGTCGTATACCGGCAGCTCTCGATACTGGATGATGCTATCCGCGCGAAAACCGGGGGAGGACTCCTGATATTTCGCGCTGACGACGGGGTATTTTCAGACGCACTGAGACGACGATTTTCACACGAAAATATCAAAGCTGTCTTTGCAAACGACGTCGACGACCCGCGGGAGCGGGAGCGGGAGCGCATCATGCAGAGCATATGCGAGGCGCACGGCATTCCATTTTTTCGCACGCACGATGCGACGATATATCCCCATGACACGATCGTAAAACCGGACGGCAGTCCCTACGGCGTCTACACACCCTACGCCCGCCGGTGGCGCGAGCGGTTTCATATCGAGCTCGCAGACCCGGTAATCCCCGAAAAAAAACCGGTATGGGACACGACGCCGCGACAGTTTCCCACGCTGAAATCGCTCGGCATCCACGAGCGCGAGACTCCCGAGACTGTCGTGAAAATCGACGATACGCTCCTACGCGAGTACGCACAAACCCGGGATCTGCTGGATCACCCGCATCCCACCAGCCGCATCGGCACCGCACTCGCCATCGGCGCCGTGAGCATCCGACATGCCGTGCGGCGCGCGATCGAGGCGGACTCTCAGACATTTCTCAGCGAGCTCGTATGGCGCGAATTTTTTCACATGCTCATCTGTCACGCTCCCGAGACGATACAGACAGCGTATCAGCCGCATCTGCGTGGCATCGAGTGGGGACACGATGAGAGATCGACAGAAATGTGGAAAGCCGGAAAAACCGGTTTCCCGCTCGTGGATGCCGGTATGCGAGAGCTATCCGAGACTGGATACATGCCAAATCGTCTGCGGATGCTCTCGGCAAATTTTCTCTGCAAGCTCCTGCGCACAGACTGGCGCCTCGGCGAACGACACTTTGCGGGGCAGCTGTCTGACTACGATCCCGCGTCAAATACCGGAAACTGGCAATGGTCGGCAGGGATAGGCGCGGACAGCGTCCCGTATTTTCGCATATTTTCGCCGACGCGTCAGATCCAGCGATTTGATCCAGAGGGAGCGTATCGCTCGCAGTGGCTCGATGATGAGGGGGAGATCGAGCCGATCATCGACTACGAGCGCGCTCGTCGGGAATTTTTGACATGGTGGAAATACAGCGTCCTCTGAAAACAATAGCAATGAAATACAGCCCAAGACAATGCGACATTTGAATATTTGACATACACTTTTTTATATTTTCTCTTGCAATATAAGATAAAGTATACGATACTTTGTGCGGTTCGAAGACATATACCTAACTTTCTCATATATGAACACTTATATGGACACTCATTTTGCACCCTGAAATGCTATCAAAAACGGGATTGTTCGTCCTCCAGAGAGCACAGACGCTCTTCGATGAGATCAGCTACTTCGCGCAGTATCAAATAGAATCGCTCATGCACTCAGAGACAACCCCGCTGCTCGAAGGCGCGTTATGGCTAGCAATATGATAATCAATGGGCGATTGCAGATTGCAGTTCCCCCAAGCCTGACAGGTGTTGTTCTTTCAGCAATCGAAAAACTAGCCCCAAATGAACAGGCTGTGGTCACAATCCGACCAGACAACAGTATGCCTATGGCTGCATAGCTACTCCTTGTCTTTCGACATAAGGATCTTCAGGACTTCATCGAGATACGCGTCCCACTCGGCGTGTTCTCGTTGGAGTTCTCTTCGTATGAGCGCACGAAAAGCAATCGCGGATACGCACGAAGACGCAAGCGCCGACATAAAAACCCAAAATGCAGACATAGAAAAAAGGATGAAAAAGTAGGTGGCAAAACGGCGCCAAAAGGACGACCGTCCGAGGTCGCCAAACCGTTATTCCAAAGGATTGTGTAGATCCAAGAGAATGGGACGGTCGCCCATCCGTGTTCTCTTGAATCTCGGGGATGCGAATAAGCACAACCCCATTATTTGGTCATAACGATTTGGCACGCGCAGTATATTCCTTTTTCAGCGGTGTCAAAATACGAAAGAGGATATCTCGCGGAAATAGTGCTATGTTGTGTCCATGAGGGGGTATAGTAAAGAAATACAAGGAATTCCAAGCACCAAAAGGACGACCGTCCTCGGTCGCCAAACCTACCTTACTTCGGGATGCGATTGCTCACACACGAAACAGCATTGGACGGTCGCCCGTCTTGACTGTTTCGTGTAGGAAAGAGAACGTGAAAACCAATCGCTTCTCCCCCCATCGTAAGATATGTTTGGCACGCGCAGTATATCCCTTTTTCAGCAATGTCAAAATGCGAAACAGGAATATCTCGCGAAAACGAAGCTATGTCATATCATATGGCAGTAAAGAAATACGATACAGACAGCATCCGAATACAAAAGCGGACGACCGTCCTCGGTCGCCAAACCCACACGGCTCGTCTGATACGCGAACGCGTGCAAACGGACAGTCGTCCAGTTCTACGTATCAGAAACGCAAAAAATGCGTGTGAGCTTGGCGTAGTCATTATACGAGATTTATATTATTTTCAAATGCATCTCGAATATTTTTAGTGTCAATGCGGGTATCAAATCATTGTCGAATCACTTTTTATATCCATAATTTTTTGACTTTCATCCTGCTCTGCATATCTGTCAAAAAAAACGAATCAAGTAACTCCTGTCCAGAGTTGCATTGACACAGCTCGACAGCCGAGAGCTTTTCGATGAAATCTCAGGGCAGACATCGCAAATATCTCCCGAAGCGAAAATCTCTCTAAAAGCGAAGCGTGGATTTTACCCGGTAGGATTTCGCTTTCCCCGACAGACGAAATACTCTTCGAAACTTCGATCCCGGCACGCCGACGGCTTGTACCGGGAGAGTTTTTCATAGCGGGATTTCACCGCGGTCACGAGCTCATTTACGTCCTCACCGACGAATACCTTGAGCACGAGCGCTCACCTCGCCCGCAAAAACCGGTCCGCCACCTGGAGTATCGCGAGATTTAGCTCGATGCTGCGATACTGATCGACACCGGTATGTCCCGTCGTCGCGGGCGCGATATCGGAGGTGATGACATCGAAATCGTCAATGCCAAGCGAATGAATGAAATCGGCGATCGTCACAAACTCGAAAATATCCGACTGCAGGAGATGGATATTCGGACGACCGAGCGGCTCTATCCGCTGAATGTCGATCCCGACGATGGGAATGTCCGGGCGCACGATTTTCGCGATATACTGCAAAAAACTGCCCGGCGCACTCGCCAGATCCAGCACACGCGAATCGGGGCGGATGATGCCAAATTTTTCCTGCAGCTGCATGAGTTTGAAGACGCTGCGTGCCCGGTATCCCTGCTGTTTCGCCGCAAAAAAATACCGGTCGCGCGTGGTGTAAGGTCTGGATTTTGCGGATTTTTTCATACTGGTGATGCGGCGGACAGTATACGGATATTCGTCGATATATTCAAATCCCCGCACTCCCGACGCACTGCAGTCGGAAATATCATCGTGCCGGATACGATATGATGATACGGTGCTTTGGACATTTAGCCATGAGTGCCCGTATTTTCAGTGCACATATCAGATGCAGACGATGCAAATATACGGACATTTTATTTTCGAGCGCTAGGATCGAGCAGCGCGTAGCGTAGCCTACCCCACCCCCCGATCCCGCCAATAATCCTCCTGTCGGTAGTACGGTATCGCCTCGCTGCGATCCAGCTCGACGGGCGGTTTTTTCGGTTCGTAGCGCTCGGGGTAGCGGACTTTGTTCCAGTGTTTCACACCGAAGAGGCGACGCGCCTGACGGATGCCAATGCGGTATTTTCGGGCAAATTCATCGCTGTTTTTGGAGTAGTATTCCTCGCGCGCACGCAAAAATTTTTGCTCGTCACGCATCTCGACATAAAAAGGATTCTTGATAGTGCGGGGTTTTCGCCCCAAGATACGGCGCAGATCGGCGCGGGCGATATGGTATTTTTTTGTCATATAGGTGTATCCGCGCTCCAAAAATTCCCAACGATACGGCTCGAGCTCCTCACCCGACAGATGCCAGAGGATGCTCTTGCGTTCCTTTTTTTTGAAAACGAAAAAACGACGTCCCATGGATAAGAGGGTTAGCGGGTAAACCATTTTTTCAGCCAGCTCGCGGACGAGCTTCGTTTGTTTTTTTGCTGCCGTTTTTGCAGACAAGATCGCAGCGCCAAGCGCTTCACGCGAGTGATATAGTCGGCATTCGGCAGACGAAAAAACTCCCGCTTTGGATAGTCGAATCCGTACGCACGCCAGACGGCATAGACGAGCTCGCGATCGTCTTCGCGTGCTTTTGATTCGGTATCCAGGATCTCGCGAACGAGCGCGTTGACGGGAATATCGGACCGGTTTTTGGACATGATCTTAATGTTAAATAATAAACTTAATATTGAGCTTACATAAAAAGACAGTTTCCCAGAAGAAAGCAAAATTTTCATGCAGCACACCTATGACATTAATAATTTATATTAAAAAATCAAGAGAAAAATATCGGGATTTTGCGGATTTTGCCGCTTTTCTTTATACCAAAAACGATATAATGCTACGGCTCATTAGACAAAAACGCCTATGCATGGACAGTTTGTCCGCGCCGCGCTCGTCGAAAAAATCCGCACTCAAATGGAACGAGAAGGAACATCACGCGCCGAGCTCGCACGAAAAATACGAAACACGCCCGCATATCTCTCACAGGTATTTTCAGGGAAAACTCTGCCGTCGGAGACAAAGCTGAAAGCAATCGCCCGCGCCCTCGGCGTACGGGAAACTATTTTCGAGCAGTGGATCGTAGAGGCGAAAGAGCATGAGCTCTCGCGTCTGCGTCCCATCGGGACGGATACATCCAGGGATCGGCTCGTCCGCTCGCTCGTCGATCAGGGACTCGATCCGGATGACGATATTCCCGCCATACTCTCCTATGTCGATTTTCACAAATCAAAAAGGCACGCAAGCCCGTCTCACCTATCACCTGGAGAGTAGACTCGCCTCCCTGCATGCAGACAAAAACGACATGCTCGTCGTCGGATGCTCGGGAGGTGTCGACAGCATGACGCTGCTCGCGTGTCTGCTGGACGTCCACCCCAGAGAGCGCATCACGGTCGCCCATCTCGATCACGCACTGCGATCCGATTCTCATGACGATGCGGAGTTTGTACGGCGGTGGTGTGAGCGTGAGGGCGTACGATGCGTCTGCGAGCGCATGGACATCACCGAGCGCGCCGAAAAAAGCAAGCAATCAATCGAAGAAGCGGGGCGCTCCGCCCGCTACGAATTTTTCGAATCAGTACGCAAAAAGTACGGCGAGAGCGCGAAAATCCTCACCGCTCACCATGCAGACGACGCCGCGGAGACAGTCCTCTATCGGCTCGCGCGCGGGACCACAATCCACGGGCTCGTGGCGATAGAGGAGAGTACGACACTGATCCGACCATTTCTGGATATATCCCGCAGCGCCATAGAGTCGGAGGCGCGCTCGCGCGGCCTCGACTGGCGCGAAGATCCGACAAACGCCGACACCGCCTACGCCCGAAACCGGATCCGCCACGAGGTGATCCCGGTACTAAATCGCGTACATCCGGAGGCGACCCGGTCGATCGCACGATTTTCCCGGTATGCCGAGGAGTGCTCCCGGTATATATCCTGACAGACGCAGAAATTTCTCGGGGATACCGGTTTTTTTTTCGTGTCCGAGTTTTCGCGGGAGTCGGATTTTTTTCAGCGCGAGATCATCCGCACGCTCTATGAGCACGCGCATACCGGCTCGACCGCCGGTCTTTCGGAGGCAAATATTTGAGAAATCCTGCGATTCATATACAATCCCGGTAATCCCACCGAGAAAACCCTCGGCAATCTCACCCTGCGAAAATCAGCAGATCGCGTCTACCATCGCCCCGTCCCTATCCCGAAAATCGTACCCATGAATCAAAAAAGCATCTTCACTCGCATCATCGAGGGAGAGCTGCCGTGCTATCGGGTTTACGAGGACGAGCATGTCTTCGCCTTTCTAGATATCCATCCCGTCGCACTCTGACACGTGCTCGTCGTGCCGAAAGTCCAGGTGGATGAATTTCAGGACGTGCCGGAGTCGTACGCCAGTGCACTCTTTCTGGCATCGCAGCGTATCGCGAAAGCCATCAAGCACGCGACGGGGTGTCGACGCGTGGGGATGCTCATCGCAGGATTCGACGTACCGCATACGCATCTGCACGTCTTTCCGGCGAATAGCAATAAAGATATTCCCCATCCCTGAAGCATCGAGATCGACGAAGCGACAATGGAGGCAATGCGAAAAAAAATCGAGGAGAGCGTATAGCTACGCGGCAGTTTGTACGAGAGGATCCGATCACTCGGAGAGGATACGGTCGATGAGGGCAGCATTTCGTGTGACGAGCGCATCTATCATATTACCGATATCGGTGATGATGAGATGCACGTTGTTGTCCTCGTAGGATTTGACTCGGATATTCCATCGTGCTATTCCTGTAATCATGATTCAAAACCTCATTTCTAAATACCCACAAATACTATCAGTAATTGATGTAATCAACTCATGTCAAAAGCCATCAGCAAGTTCAGGATATGAAACGTAATTCGGACTGGTTACACACTGTGTCGCTCCACAGCCGAGTCAATCTCCAGACACCTGTGAGAGTGACTGATATTTTGGATCCCAGTAGCAGTACTCTCGGATTCCATCCGGTCACTCAGGAAGCGCAAGTACCTCAAAAGTAATATGAAGCTCTCTCTCTCTCTCAGAGATGAGCTTTGCAGTGATGAAGATTACATCGAGCGAGAAAATTTTGAAGTGCATGATAGCGTTCGAGTGTCCGGACATCTAATCAACCATACAGCTTATCGACGACAGGATTGCTTCGCTGTCCCGCTGAGTCCGGTGGAGACAGCACCATACTGTCCGTTCATGCGCCGACGGGATCCCAGTATTGTCTCGGTGCGGTATTCATAAAAATGGTGTGGAAAATTCCTTGGAAAACCAATCGCTCACAAGTATAGTATCCGAAATCAAGACAATTTTCAACATCTAGTGCATACCATTTCCGTCATCATCCCCTCCTATCAGCAGGCGCAGTATCTGCCCATGACGCTCGACTCCGTACTCTCGCAGGAGGGAGATTTTGCCATAGAGTGTCTCGTCATGGACGGCGGATCACAGGATGGATCCGCAGAGATTTTAGAGCGATACACGCAGAGAGTACGACGCAGAGAGTATCATGGGGCGGCGGGCGGTGTGACGCTCGACTCTGTGAGCAGACCCGATCGCGGACAGACCCACGCTATCAATACGTGACTGGAGCGAGCGACCGGCGACATCCTCGCCTATATAAACAGCGACGACACATACGCACCCGGAGCATTCGCGCGGGTAGTCGAGACATTCGCACGGCATCCCGATACGATCTGGTGCCACGGACTCGCGCGCATCGTGGATGATCGGGGGCGTGAGATTCGCAGCTTCGTCTCCGCCTATCGGCGATTTTGGGCACGACGATACTCGTATCCGCTCCTGCTCACGCTCAATCCCATCGCCCAGCCCGCGACATTTTGGAGCCGACGGGCGTACGAATCGGTCTGACCCCTCGCCGAGGAGGAGTCGCTCTGCATGGACTACGAGTACTGGCTCCGGCTCGGGATGATCGCCGATCCGGTTTTTCTCGATGCGCATCTTGCGGATTTTCGCGTGCACACCGACGCAAAGAGCGAAACCCGGTACCGCGAGCAGTTTTACCGGGAATACGAGCTTGCGACCCGGTACGCTGACGGTGCATACCCGGCTCGAATGATACTGCATCGTCTGCACTCGTGGATGGTCGTCGGCGCGTACCATATCATCAAGCGCATTTTCTAAAATCATAGCGAAATCCTCTCATGAATCTCCGACAAATTTTTGGTCCGTATTTTCCGCGCGACGAGCGCAGACGTACCATCACAGCGCAAAAACTCGACGCATTCGAACGCGGTGGCATAGGAGTCGTATGTACGGATTTTGACTGGACACTCACCACGGAGGACGGCGTCAACTCTCCCCTGCTACCGGGATATATCGATGATCCGCGATTTCGTACGGATGCATATATACGGTGAAATCGGGAAATGTTTGAGCAGTACTGGCTCTCGTGCGGGATGGATACTTCGCTTCCGCTTGCGGAGCGCAGTCGTACGTGCGATATATGGTTTGAAAAAATATTTGCGCTGCATAGGGAATGTGGCACCTCCAGACATGTGCTCGATGACTTTCTCTCTCGACCCGAGACACTCGAGCTCGTGGATTTTCGTCCCGGCGTGTTTGAATTTTTCTCCACCTGCAAACAGGCGAGTATTCCCATCCTCGTTTTTTCCGCAGGACTCGGTGATGTCATAGAGCGCGTACTCGCATACAAAGGCACACCGAAAGGAGAATTTCTGCATATCATCGCAAACTATTTCGCGTTTGAATCGGACGGCAGTTTTCGCGGTCAGCTGCGATCCAGCGACGTCATCCATCCCTACACGAAAAACGAACACCACATAGAAAAACACATAGGCGCGGGAGTCGTCAATCTCTGTGGCAATATCGTACTTTTCGGTGATGCGGAGGGGGACGCGGCGATGATAGAGAATGCGCCGGGTCGCACGGTGCTGCGGATCGGATTTCTGGAGAGCGGACACAGCGAAGACATGCGACGCGCGTATGAAGAGGCATTTGATCTCGTATTTCGCGGACCGGATATCGAGGCGTTTTCGCTCTGTGCGGAGTGGATGGGAAAATACGCTTGAAAAAAGAGGGTGGAGGTGTAGACTGAGGCATCATTACGTTTCCGCATATGCAATACGAAATCCGTCACATAGTCTCCTATGTTCTTGAGAGAAACCAACAAATAGCCTCAACACTTCATCTGTAATCAGGCATTCTCCAGCTGGCTCTCCACTCTCTCATAATTTTTCCTCATGCCAAACTCCGACGAACGTACCGTCCGCCTCGAAAAACGCGAGCGCATCCGCGCACTCGGCGTGCATCCCTATCCCGAGTCGTACGAAAAAATCGAGTCAATCACGAAGCTTCGTACGGTCGAGACCGAGACGCTACGAACACTCGACGAGATCCGCACAAATCCCGAAATGCGCCATACGATAGCCGGTCGCATCGTACTCAAGCGCAGCTTTGGAAAGCTCTGTTTTGCGACGCTGCGGGACGAGACCGGGGATATCCAGATCCTTTTTTCCAGTGAGTACTGTCGCATCCGAGATCGTGATGGCGAGGCAGTGGACGAGCTCACAAGTGAAGCGGAGACGATCTCGGCATATAAATTCGCAGAAAAACTCCTGGACATCGGCGACCTCGTCGGTGTCTCGGGCGAGCTCTTTTTCACGCAAAAAGGTGAGCTGACTCTGTTTGTGAGTGTGTTTAGTTTTCTCGGTAAAGCACTGCGACCCCTGCCAGAAAAATACCACGGACTCGCAGATGAGGAGCTGAAATATCGCCACCGCCACCTCGATCTCATCACTGATTCGGAGGCGATGCGGCGATTTCATTTTCGCAGTGAATTCATCCGTCTGCTGCGGGAGTTTTATGATATGCACGGATTTCGCGAGATCGAGGGACAGACCCTCACGAATACGCCGACAGGAGCCGCCGCAAATCCCTACATCACCCACCAGGACGCGCTCGGCATCGACGTGTATCTGCGCATCTCGCATGAGATCCCTCTGAAACTCGCGAATCTCGCGGGTATGGAGCGCGTGTACGAGCTCGGCAAGGCATTTCGAAATGAGGGGCAGGATCCCTCGCATCTGCCGGAGCACACGCACCTGGAGCACAATGTCATGTACTGGACGTACCGGGACAATATGCAATTTACGCAGGAGTTGTTTGATTTTCTCTTTGATCGACTGGGACTCGAGAAAAAGCGCACAATACTCAATAAACACGGCGAGGAAATCCCCGTCGACTTTACGACGCCGTGGGCGCGGGAGGACTACGTAGAGCTCGTGAAGCGGGATTCGGGACTGGATGTCTCGACGTATACCGACGCGGATGCGCTGCGCGCGGATATTCGAAAGCAGGGAATCGAGCTGTCGGGAATGGAGGCGATGGGACTCACCACCCTCATCGACGCACTGTACAAAAAAGTCTCGCGTCCGAAGATCGTCAATCCGACATTTTTGTACAACTATCCGATCACCCTCAAGCCTTTTGCGAGGCGAAATGATGATAATCCAAATATCGCCGATGCTTTTCAGCTGGTCATAAACGGCTGGGAACTCGTGAATAGCTATTCCGAGCTCGTGGATCCCATCGATCAGGCGGAGCGCTTTGCGGCAGGAGATATAGCTCTGGAGGAGTGAGACGAGGAGGCGATGCGATGAGACGCGGAGTTTGTCCGGGCGATGGAGCACGGCATGCCGCCGATCTCCGGATGGGGTATGGGAGTTGATCGACTCATCGCGCTTTTGACCCGGCAAAATAATCTGCGCGATGTTGTCCTCTTTCCCCTCATGCGCCCGGAGACTCGGGAGCTCTCTGCAAAAGAAGAGGAGGCACGCTACCGCAGCAAAAAAATCGCCGTCATTGTCAATCCGGATTTTCCCGTCGGCATTATCGCAAATGCGATCGCGCACACGGGCGTGATGCTGGCAGAGCATGCGAGCGCGCCATTTATAGGCGAGACGAAAACGCTGCGGGACGCGGAAAAACACGCCCACTTTGCAAACAGTATCTACCCCGTCGCAAATCTCGCGGCAGACAGTATCCAGCTTCGTACGCTCGTAAAAACGGCGCGGGAGCTTGGGCTGCATGTCGCCGAATTTACGACTATCATGGCGAAAGCGCACCGAGAAAAAGAACTCGTGGAAAAATACCGGGCAACGGCGCCGGATGAATTTGGCTATGTTTGCGTGGGAATTTTCGGATCGACGGAGGCAGTAGAGCGCGCGACAAAATGACTGCCGCTGTATGGTGCGGACTCTGGGGAATAATTCATTTGACTTCGAGCGCATTTCGAGTAGAAGGGTTTCGAGAAACTCTTTTTCTAAACCCGCTCTCATGAAACTTCTTTCTCAGTCGGCATTTCGCACCACGCGCGACGTCTCTGATCAGATCACCGATCGCGGGACGCGAGGGCTCCTGCAGGCGGGCTACATCCGCCAGGAAATCGCGGGGGCGTACTCATTTCTGCCGATGGGGCTGCGCACCCTCACAAATATCGCGAATATCGTCCGCGAAGAAATGAATGCCATCGGCGCAGAGGAGCTGCTGCTGACCGCCCTCGGATCAAAAGAGCACTGGACTGCGACGGGACGCTGGGACGGACTCGATGTGCTCTTTCGGCTCAATGAAGACGGCGAGCGACCCTACGCCCTGAATGCAAGCCATGAGGAAATCCTGACGCCGCTTCTGGCGGAGTTTATCAATTCGTATCGGCATCTAGAGCAGACGATCGGGCTCTATCAGATCCAGACGAAATTTCGAAACGAGCCGCGTGCGAAATCGGGCATCCTGCGCGGACGCGAATTTCTCATGAAGGATTTATATTCATTCAGTCGCGATCAGGCGGCGCTGGATGTGTTTTTCGAAGAAGCTCGAAAGGCGTACGTTCGCGTTTTCGATCGCATCGGTCTGGGAGAAAAAACGCACTACACCTTCGCAAGCGGCGGGACATTTTCCAAATACAGCTACGAATTTCAGACAGAGCTGGAAATCGGAGAGGACATCATCCACATCTGTGAAAACTGCGGACAGTCGCACAATGAAGAAATCGTAGAGAAAAATTTCAAATGCGTGGAGTGCGGACACGAAAAAGCACGCACGACAAAGGCAAGTGAAGTGGGAAATATTTTCAAACTCGGGACGAAATTCAGCGACGCTTTCAGTCTGAAATACCGGGACGAAACCGGTATGGATCATCCCGTCGTCATGGGCTGCTACGGCATCGGCGTCAGTCGGTGTATGGGCGTCGTCGCAGAGTTTTTCGCGGATGAGCGCTGACTGCGATTCCCAGAGTCGATCGCACCCTACACGGACTATCTGCTCGTACAGGGCGATCACATGGACTGGGCAAAATCGCTCGCAGGCAATCTGGAGGCAGAGTGACGATCGGTACTGGTGGATGATCGCGACGCACGATTCGGAGAAAAAATCGCGGATGCGGAGCTCTTCGGCATGCCAAATATTTACATCCTCTCGGACACCGCGAAAGCGTCCGACATGCCGGAGGTACGCCGACGATTCGGAGCATAGAGCTCTTGACACACTGGGATTTCCGGTACAATCATCTCAAAACTCCTGACTGTCCCGGTATGCCCCTCGTACTGACCGGTCTCGTCGCGATACTGCTCCTGTCCGGATGCGCATCCGGATGAGCAGATACAGAGCCGGCGGATGAGATCGGCGCGCATTTCACCACGCTCGCGGCATCGAGACCGCGCCATGCGCCGCTCGTGCTGGAGGCGACGTCGGCACGCACGATCCGGGAGATCGACACGAAAACCCGGACTGCCAAGCAGCGCGACATGCTCGCACCGGTTGATCCCTTTGAGGATGCCGGATCACTCCCCCGCATCCCCGGGACGGATCATGCACTCATAGTGCGAGCGGATCCGGATACCGGTCTGGACACTCGATCGACGACGAGAGTCAGCGAGAGCAGCATCTCGTTTGACGATGGGGGCGGACTCCTCTTTCGTACGCGTACGCCCGCGGATGAGCCGGGTATTGATTTTCCCGGAGCGGACGGGGGCTACATCCCCATCCCGGAGTGGCGAGAGCCGTTCTTTTTTCACATTGATCCGCAGGAGCATCGGGATCGAGAGCAGCATCCTTTCATCGGTCCGACGAGATTTCTCGGGCGAGAGTAGGATACCGGTGCCGACACTACGTCGAAAAATCTCCCGACATTTCCGGGTTATTCTTTGCTATCTATCGCTTCAGCCGGCACAGTCCCTCGCTCGATGAGACTATGCTCAGCTACCTGAAATTAGCATCGTCTGACGCGGAAAATGGCTGTGGCGGAAACAGGCTATCCCGATATATTCTCTATATTGCGAAAAAATAAAAAATGCGATATAATCGCCGAAACGATATCGCATGGATACTCTGACTCTCGTGCTCGCGATTTTCGCGGGACTCCTCATCCTCTATTGGCTCGCAAAACGCGTACTCGACTACAAGCGGTCGCTCGAGCTCGTGTTTTTGCGCGTGCTCATCGCCCGAAAGGACTCTGACGCCGACGAGAAAAAAGAGACCGTCCACGACTTCAAGGGGCAGATCGGACTCATGGAGCAGTTTTTCGCTGCGCTCAAATCCATGCATTCGCGCTCCATCCGGCATCGCCTCTTTGGGCAGGAGACGATTTCATTTGAGTACGTGGCGCGCCACCAGGAGATTTACTTTTTCGTGAGCGTGCCATTTACCGCGAAAAATCTCATGGAAAAGCTCATCGCGAGCTACTACCCCGACAGCGTCGTCGAGATGGTAGAGGAGATGGATATCTTCACCGATCGTCCCGTCGTGCGCGCCGCATCTCTGCGCTTGAAAAAGCCGTTTTTCATCCCGCTGCGCACCTATCAAAAACTGGAATCCGACCCGCTCAATAATATCGCGACCGCTCTCGGAAAGCTGGGCGAAAACGAAAACAGCGCCATCCAGATAGTCCTGCGCCCGACATCGGACGACTGGCAGGACCGGGCAAACCGGTTTGAAAAGCGCCTGAAGCGCGGCAAAGGTGCTATCCCGCTCAATCCCCTCGAGTGGTTTCGTGCGATCATGGAGTTTTTCGTCACAGAGCCTGACGACAAAAAAAACGACGAGGAAACCGATCCCGCCGCCGACAGCGAATTTGTAAAAGAGAAAGCGAAAAAAACCGGATTCACCGGAAACATGCGCATCGTCTGTACCGGTATCGATCCGCTGGTCGTACAGGCACAGCTCACCAATACCATTTCCGCACTCTCACAGTTTACCGGTCCGGGGTACAATAGCCTCTCCCGCACCCGGTATTTACCCGTGGGTATGACCCTTCGAAATTTTTTATACCGGTATACGAGCCGAGGTTTTGAGCCGCGACTCATCCTGAATATCGAGGAGCTCGCGTCGCTCTTTCACTTCCCGGCAAATAAGTACAACAAGACACCGGAAATCCAGTGGCAAAATTTCAAAATCGTCAAGGCTCCCTCGACACTCCCAAACGAGGGCTTGCTGCTGGGACACAATATCTACGGCGGCATCAAAAAAGAAATCCGCCTGAAAAATGAAGACCGGTTTCGGCACTTTTATATCATCGGGCAGACCGGTACGGGAAAGTCGTCCATCATGCAGGTGATGGCGCGCCAGGATCTCGAAAACGGCAAGGGGTTGGCGGTACTCGATCCGCACGGCGATCTCGCTGCCGATCTCTTCCCCTTTGTGCCGAAATCCCGGGCGGACGACATCATCTATTTCAATCCCGCGGATCTAGATCGCCCCGTCGGTATCAATCTGCTGGAAGCCGAAACCGACGATGAAAAGCAAATAGTGGCGCAGGACTCGCTGAATATCATGATAAAGCTCTTTGGAAACGAGATATTCGGACCGAGACTGCAGGACTATTTTCGAAATGCGGTGCTGACCCTCATGGATTATCCGGGAGGCTCGGCGCTCACGGATATCGTGCGGATTTTCACCGATGACAGTTTTCAGCAGGAGCGCCGCCGCCACCTAAAAAATCCCGTCGTCAAGGCATGGTGGGAGCACACCTTTGCAAATATCGGCGATCGCGAGCGGCACGAGATCATCCCGTTTTGGTCGGCGAAATTCGGGGGATTTATCACAAATACGATGATGCGAAATATCATCGGTCAGACGAAAAGTTCATTTGACATCTATGAGGCGATGCAGAATAATAAGGTATTTTTCGCCAATCTCTCAAAGGGAAAGCTCGGCGATTTCAATGCGAATCTGCTGGGTATGATCATCGTCTCGAAAATCCAGATGGGCGCGATGAAGCGACAGGATATCCCGAAACCGGAGCGCGCGGACTTTTTTCTGTATATCGACGAGTTTCAAAATTTCGTCACAGAAAGCATCGAGAGCATCCTCTCCGAAGCGCGAAAATACCGCCTGGGTCTCATCGTCGCGCACCAGTACCTGGGGCAGCTGGAAAAATCCGACGCCCTCACGAAATCGCATACCAATCTCAAACAAGCGATATTTGGAAACGTGGGGACGATGATGGTGTATAAAATCGGACCTGAGGACGCTGAATTTATCCAAAAGCAGTTTTCACCGCAATTCAGCGATCACGACCTCGTCAATTTCGATAAATTCAAATGAGCGATGAAACTCGCCGTCGACGGTCAGCCCTCTACGGCATTTAGCATCACACCGGTCAATCCCTATCTCGATACCGGTGATCCAAAGCTCGCCGACGCCATCCGAGAGCTTTCCCGGCTCAAGTACGGACGAACCCGGGAATTCATCGAAAAAGAAATTAATTTTCGCGTATGAGTCGCATAGTCGCTATCATCGTCTCGGCGAGTCTGAGCGTGAGCGCACTGGCATTCACGTCGACCATCGCCGCCGAGGAGCCGGTCGCCACCGCCGACATCGGAAGCTACGACGACTACCTGGAGACCGCCCGCATCAGCTGCGACGAGTCGAGATTGTTTCGTGGATGGAAAAACTCGAGCCCGCTCAAGAACATCGCCATCCCCTACACCGAGCTCGGCGACGAGGCTACCGAGGAAAAATATGCCAACTATCTGGATCAGATCCGCACGCAAAACGCCTGCGTATCAGACGAAAAGTACGCCATCCCCGCGATAGATCGCGCCGTCTGCGCCTACGTCGAGACGCAAAATATGCTCTTCGGGTGCTACAGTGTCCGGACACGCATCCGGATCGCCGAGACGATGCTCGATCAGTTCGGTGGAAATTCGTCGGCAAAACAAAAGCTGGAGGCGCGCATAGAGGCACTGCGATCGGCATCGGGAGAGTGAGGCGACAGCGCCGAGAGCGTGTGCAATCCCATACACATCCCCGACGCTTCCTCGCCAAAACTCGAGCTTTTGAAAAATGCGACCGTCCACCAGTGCCGGTATCAGTACTACCTCATCCACCTGCAGGAGCGCGCACGAAATGACATCACAGGATTTTTCTTTGTGCCGGGCGGACTCTTTGAGAGGGGGATCAATCCGGATGATACCGAGCTCATGGTACGCGCGCTCTCCGGTGTCGTATACGCCCTCGCGGAGGAGCGCCGCCACGCCCGCGCCGTCTACTATCATGCTATGGAAGCATTCGTAGAGATGGAGCGGACGTACGCGCAGCACCTCATGCTCTCCATCATCCTGGAGGATCTGGTGGCGATCCGATCCGGGCTGCAGTCCCTGCTAAATCCCATGGGACAATTTATCTACAAGGCAAGCAACGCCCAGAGCCCGTACAACCGATAGGACTACAGCGAGTCTTCTTTTGACTCTCGCTCTCTCCTCTTTCTGTCGTCCTCGGCTGCCATCTCCCATATGTTTAGTCTTTGCTTGTATATCTCGTCGTTTCTGCGACCACGCTCCTCTATGTAGAGATCTATGATCGTGCCGGCCTCTGCTCTGATGAGTATACGCACCGACAGATACCACGCGATAGAGAGGATGAGAAACAGTGCAAATGCAATCCAAAACGTCCAGTGAAATGGGACGACGATGTAGCAGACAGTATCGATATCCATAGTAGAAAAATTAAAAAAAGACGGGGGATGAAAAGACAAACCGGTTAGCGTTTTTTGTTTTCCCGGTGTTTTCTGACGTAGGCAGCGCATGCTATATAGTCGTCTATGAAATCCCTCATTGTTTGCTTTAGGTGGATGTGCTCTCGCAGCAGTTTGAAATACTCCTTTGAGTAGTCGATATAAAACTGCTCATCCGGCTCTATCATCATCCTCTCGGAAAGCTCCTGCAAAAGCGCCATATCCGGCAGCTCATACTCTGGAGGTATCTGAAACTCCTGATCGGGCTCATGATCGTGATCATGATCATGATCCTGCCGGGACCCGGCTCATGCGTGCGGCATAGAGAAAAAGTGAGAAAGTAGGCGAGACGATACGCCGAAACGGACGACCGTCCAAGGTCGCCAGACCGACACTCATACACGATTGCGCGTGCAATACATGAACCAGGTGGGACGGTCGCCCGCCTCTTTGGTTCATGTACCTTCGAACAGCGCGAAAAGCACGCTGTCCGAGTACTGTATATCGATCTGGCACCCCCAGTATACCCCATTTCAGACAATGTCAAAATACTGGGGGGAATACTGGCAGAAAAGTGCGGATTATGATGTATTCATAAACAGATAGTGAAGAAGTGGGTGACGACAGCGCACACAAAAGC
>JANQGT010000020.1 GCA_028277205.1 Candidatus Altimarinota bacterium | reverse complement strand
CTCTACCGCTTCCTCCCTGACAGGTTCGATCAATGGGTCGGCCTCGAGAAAGCAAAGCTCGACAAGCACAGAGAATCCATCGCCAAAGAAAACGCGATCAGGACTCCGATCCGCGAGGCGACCCGCCAGGGCATCATCGATCAGTTTAACTCTGGGCTGTTGAGCAAAAAGCAGAAATCGAAAGCCATGTCCGACCTGCGAAAGAACAAAGATCTCAAGCCCCTCAAAAACTGCGGAGTGTTCGGTTCGGAGAAAACTATTAACGAAAGGCTGGATGAGGCTCTGGCAAAATTCGGCCATCTGACCGATCAGGAGCTGATCAGCTATAAAATGAATCACGGATGCGTCCGTTCAAAATACTAGGAGGCGACATGCTTAAATGGATCAACGCCAGCGACGGAGACCTCAAGCGCCTGGCGATCATCAAAAAAGTCTGCGGAGATCCCGACCTCGTCGAGTGGATGTTCAAGGTCGATCGACCTGAGATGTTCTCATGCTCCGAGGATGTGATCGACAAAATGGGCGGTTTTTCGAGCGGACAGCAAATCCTGATCAAATTCTCATGCGACATTTGGTTCGGTGAGGATCACTCGTCGATCAGGGAGATCGCTCTGCGACTGGATAACGAGCGGTTTCGTGCAGTCATGGAGGCGATTGTCGAATTAAGAAACCTGTAGTTGACTCTGTGTTTGTTTGGCGACTTATCAGAGTCAGGGCTCGGTCTCAGGACCGGGCCTTTTTTTCACGATCGGGACCTGGATGCAGCGTTCGCGCATCGATCGACGAGCTTCCTCGATGTCGTGTTTCCTGGGCTTGCCCTGGCAATTAAATGAGATGTGTCGAGGCGGCAACGAATGAAAGCACCCGAACTCATGAACCTCGGTCTCGATAATCGGGCTGGTCACCTCACGGCCTCTGATCTCGAAAATGCGTCCGTCCATCCGATCAGCCCATCGATCGATAGCCTGCATCGCCAAAACGCTGAACCAGCCGCAGAGAAAGCCAAAAAGAAAAGTCAGCCAGATCACGTCTGACAAGTTATCGATCCAGTCGAGCATGAGTCCTCCTCGCGACAGCGCGGACAGTCGCTTTACATTGATCGACGTCAAACATCCCGATGTGAGTTTCGGACTGAGGGAGGCCTAGTTCCTCGGCAAGCCACGCATAGGCCTCTGAACGAGCCACGCCTTGCTTTTTCCAGATCGGGTCGAACGCTTGATGAGCCTGCGATCGCCATCGCCGCATCTCCTCGGTCGCCATGCCTCCCAGCGCGGTCGTCGTCCCATCATGGCATCCGACGCGAGCTTTGCACGGATGACAGGTCCAAAAATGCTTATGCCACAGGTCCCGACGATGAGGGTAAACATCACGTCCGGTCGAGAGCGTTGCGGGTCGGCCACAGAGATCGCAGTTCATGAGACAACACACTCGAACGAGTCAAGGAAATCCGGGAGCGGACGCTCGAACCATTGGACCGCATCGATGTCGTCAACGTCTTGACAGTACAGGACGCCGTCCATCCATTTGTCGGCCTGGGGATGCTGGGCTCGATCGTTGTGAGACAGTCGACGTCGGACAAGCCTGAGCACAAAATAGGACTGTCCCGTTCGTTTGTGCTCCCAGATGTCACCTTTTTGAGGCTTGGGCATTTTTCCTCCGATTCGCGGCCCTATGGGGCGCATCGTATTGGTTGTGACATTTTTGACACCAGGCTCTCAGATTCGACGGGTCGTTGTTCTCCGGTGTGTGATCCAGATGCGCGATCGTGAGGATCACCTTGACCCGACGGAACAGCGGGAAATTATCTTTAAACTCGCTAACTCGGTCGCGGGACGCATCCTCCGGGCAAAACCACTGTCCGAACCTGAGAACGTGACTGTGATTTTTTAGCCGACAGCCTGCGGTCTCGCATCGGTGTCCGGCGCGGTCGAGGATCTGAGCTCTGATTTCTTTCCAGTTCTTTGGATAGCGATGACGGTTCTCAGGTCGGATCGGCATTCTCAGGCTCCTCTGTTCGGATCACTCGGAAATCTCGGAGAGCTCTCTTAGATCCAACGCTGACGTTGCAAATAGGATTCGGACCAGTGAGATCCCAGCCCATGATTTCATAGTCATCGATGAGCCCGGCCGCTCTCATCCGGCTCAAGCTCTGTTTGTTGGCGTCGATGATTTTGTGCAGATGGCGGCGGTGTCTCATCCAGTTCAATCCCATGACCAGCAAAGCGAACCATTCTCTCGCCAAAGCTCCCAGTAAAACGCCGACGATCACATCACCCACAGCTGTTGAGCCTTTTCATAACCTCTGATTTCTCCATCTCGACGAATATTTTGCGACCGTTTCTGAGAGTCATCACAGTCCCGTGTCCAAGCCATCGAGGACCCTCTGACCAGTCTCCATTGTCAAACCGATCATTTTTTTCAACAGCGACGACCTCATCCGGATCGACGTCGACGTCCGGGCAAACTTGAACAAGTTTCGTCATGGATGAGCTCCTCCGTGCTCATCACAGAAAGCCGTGAGAGTTTTGTCGACGATGTTTTTGCATTTCGTGGATCGACATTTGACCGCATTCTCCTCAGCGATCGCCGGGACATTGGACGCGACGGCCGTGTGATCGTCGAGAGGCTCGCAGTCCCCGCAGATCGACTCCGCGCAGTCCTGCATG
>JANQGT010000043.1 GCA_028277205.1 Candidatus Altimarinota bacterium | reverse complement strand
AGCGAGCATGATGATCGCCTCTTCGCGCTGGACAGTATGCGAAAACAGGTACTGCAAGAGGGGAGCGGGATTGCCGGAGCAGTATTTTCGCAGAGCCGTCTCTATCGCCTCATCGAGTATTTTTTCATGACGGACTCAGGCTCGCACGTCGATACAGCGCGATCGGATCGTGGGCAGGAGCGACTCTGCACGCTCTACTGACAGCAGAAAAAAAATCCCCGTCGGCGTGTCTTCCAGTGTCTTTAGCAGACTGGTGCCGGCATCGTGCGTCAGCGCATCCGCTCTCGATACGATGACGAGCGTGCGGCTGTCCGATCCCGAGAGTGCGAATATCCGCTCCCGCATCTCGCGGGCTTGACTGATTTTCATGCTTTCGGTATCGGATCCGTACACGAGGCAGTTTTCCAGGCTCGCGGCGCGCACATCGTCCAGACTGTCAAATCGCCGTCATACGAGCGCCTCGACGAAATCGAGTGCGGTACCCTCGTCCACGATGCGCGGTACGCTGCTGCCGGTATCCAGAAAAGAGGCGAGAGCGGAAGTGATCGCGATGGGAATTTGCAAACGAAGCAGGCTCGGATATAGTGGGAGCATTCTACCCTGATCGCCCGAAAATACAATGCGCCTCTCAAATCGTCTGCTTGCGATTTTCATCCTGGTCGTCGTGCTCGGCGGGGGAGGAGGTTTTTTTCACTGGCTTTTTTTTCAAAATGTCGGCACCCTCGAAATCACCGTCAATGCGGAGGCGACTGTCGGGCTGGAGCGCGACTCCGCGACGCTCTACGAGCGCGTCTGCGACCCGAAAAATCCGTGTGTTTTTTCGCAGATTCCCGCGCTCGACTATACGGTCTCGATCCGGGCAAACCGGTTTGTGTCGAGGCGGATACCGGTCTCGCTGTTGCGATGAGAGACGATGAGCGAGCATGTAAAACTGTCGCGGCGCGTAGAGGCGGAGACAGTCGAAATCTCATGAGAGACACTCATCGAAAACCCGGAAAACGCCGATATCACCCCGGTACGACTACTTTCGACGGGCGGTTTTTCCATCACACAAAATCCCTTTACCATCAGTACACTCTCGAGAGAAACGCTCTACAGTCTCCCCGCTTCGCGAGAAATCGAGAGTATCCGCGCGCATCCGGACGGATTTGTCTCGTGGAGAGAAAACGACCGGTATTTTTTCTACGATGCCGAGTATGACCGGGTACATGCGATCGCGTGATGGGATACCAGTATCCGCAGTATAAAACGCACTCCTCTGAAAAACCGGCATATCATCGCAGCAGACCGGCTTTCGTTTTTCTACGATACCGGGACGCTGAGACTCTCGGAGCATCCCGTATTTTCGGACTGGGTATTTATCAGTCGAGACCGGGTCGTAGGACTCGTGCGCACGGACGACCCGGTACGCACGGCGCGCGTGGGAGCACCCGCGTTATGAGGTGATACACTTTTTTTGGCGGATGTGTCGGGTACCGATGCGCGTGCCATCTACGAGGATCGGGGAATCGATCGGATAGAGTTCGTGCGATGAGAGGTCTTCGTCGTCGGGGCGGACGGGGATATCCTGCATCTCAAAAACATCGAGTAGCATGGCGGATTTCCGAGTGTTTTCAAATGCCTCGGCGCAAATCGCCGGCAAGCTCATCACGGTCGCGACGAGCATCCTGCTTTTGAAAATCCTGACAAACTACCTCACCATCGAGGAGTACGGACTGTACGGAAAGGTGTACAACTACCTCTCCATATTTGCAGTGATCGCGGATACGGGACTGTATACGATGGCGATCCGAGAGATCTCCGCATGCCGGGACGACCCGGAAAAAGCCGAGAAAATCTTTGGAAATATCTTTGCGATACGTGCGATATTTGGCATCGTCGCGGTGTTTTTGGCGCTCGGGATCGCCGCATTTTTGCCGGGATATGACTCGACGCTCGCGCTTGCGGCGGTGGCATTTGCCGGGGTGTTTACGTTTTTCGGTATCATAAACAGCTCGCTGCTCTCGCTCTTGCAGGCGTATCAGCGGTCGGAGTTTTCGCTCGTATCCACGAGCATCGGAAAGATCGCGAATCTTCTCTCGATCCTCCTCATCGTCTTTGTCCTCGTACCGGCAGCCACGCTCGATGCGCATCCCGAGTGGCGACTTTGGGTATTTCTCGCGATCATGGGGGCGGGACTCCTCGGCAATGTGATCATGACGACACTCACGGCACTGTACACGCTCCCGCGATACCGCATCCGTATCGGACTCGATAGTCGGTATATCGTGGATCTGCTCAGACGCGCAGCACCATACGGACTCGCACTCTTTCTCGGAGTCGTGTATTTCAAGGTGGATATCATCATGCTCTCCATCCTGGAGCCGCGCGCGATCGCGGATGTGAGCGTGGCGCTGTATAGCGTACCGATGAAAATCGTGGAGGTGGGCATGATGGTTTCCACATTGTTTCTCAATTCGCTTTTACCGGTGCTGACCCGCCATGTCGAGGGAGATGATGCGCCGGGATTTGCCCGGACGTTTCGCCGGGCGTCGCTCGTACTGGTATTCGGTGCACTGTTTTTGTCGGCGTGCGTATTCGCATTTGGTCGGGAGATCCTCATCGTCCTGTCAAATACCGCCTATATCGACGACACGCTGTATACCTTTACATCGCTTGACGCATTTCATATTGCGGGGGGGGTATTTATCGTCGCGTTTTTGGGTCAGCTTGCGACATTTGGACTCGTGGCGCACGGCGTCCAGTCTCGCCTGCTCGCGCTCAATTTTTTGCTCGCCCTCGTCAATATCGTGGGAAATTTCTTTTTGATTCCTGTATTCTCCTTTCTCTGAAGCGCCGGAATGACCGTCGTCTCGCAGGTACTGCTCGCTGTCGGAGGACTCTGGCTCGTCTCCCGTACGGCACGGATTTCCATCCCGTACGGCTGCATGCTCGTGTTTCTCGGGTGGACTGTGGGGAGTGTATTTGTCGTCCGGCATGTACTGGATGCCCTCGCGCTCTCGCCGTTTTTCTCGCTCGTCGTCGGATGAGTGATGCTTTTGGCACTATTTGCCCTCGCGCTCTCGCCGCTCGTATCCGGACGCATGCGAAAATACGTGCTGGGGTAGTGTCCATTTTCCGGATTTCTCGTCTGAATGCGGGGGAGAGTTTTGACTTTTTTGCGACTTGCGGATACAATCGCTCCTTTTATCAGCAGTCTATGCGTGCCATCCTCGTCAATGTCGCCCCGAAAGACGCGTCGGACGCCGAGCTTTTCGAGCGCTCGCAGGAGCTGCAGAGTCTCGTCTCGACCTATGGCGGGATCGTCGTCGTGGAGCATATCCAGCGGCGCGCGACGGTCGACTATCGTACCTACGTCGGCTCGGGAAAGCTCGAGGAAATTTTGGATTCGGCGGAGACGCACCGCGCGGACGTTATTATTTTGGGAAATGTCCTCAAGCCCGCACAGACGTTTTATATCGGTGAGATCATCGAAAAGCGAAAACTGTCCATAGAGATATGGGATCGCGTCGATCTCATCCTAAAGATCTTTACAGCGCACGCAAAGACGCCCGAGGCAAAACTACAAATAGAGCTTGCGAGTATCCGCCATATGGGTCCGAGGATTTTCGGCATGGGGATCGAGCTCTCGCGTCAGGGTGGCGGCTCGAAACTCGCACGCGGAAAGGGAGAGACGAATACCGAGATCATGCGCCGACATCTCCGGGAGCGCGAAGAAGACGTACGAAAACGCCTGAAAAAATACGAACGAACTCGCTCGCTGCACCGACAAAATCGCAAACGAAAGGGGTATCCGACATTCGGAATCGTGGGATATACCAGTGCCGGCAAATCCACACTCATGAATACACTGACCGGAAAAGGCGTACTTTCGGAAAACAAGCTCTTCGCGACGCTGGAGACGAGCACGGGGACGGCATATCTCGCGTGAAATGCTGATACCCGAAAGGGTCTGGAAGTGCTCGTCTCGGACACCATCGGATTCATCCGGGATCTGCCAAATGATCTCGTGAGCGCATTTACCGCGACGCTCGAGGATAGCGTCGAGAGTGATGTCCTCCTGCATGTCGTGGATGCCGGCAGTCCACAGCTCGACGAGCATCTGCACGTCGTGAACGAAACGCTCGCATCCCTCGGAGCCTCGCAGTCGCGCCTGATAGTATTCAATAAATGGGATACGATCCATGCGGATATCCAAAAACACCTCCTCAAGCTCTATGCTCACCTCGATCCCATCCCGATCAGCGCCGAGACGGGGGCGGGCATCGATACGCTAAAGCAACGAATGTTTGCACTGATACATTCGTCGTCTGCACACTGACCGGTCTCGCAGGACTGATGATATGACTCACACGATGAAAAACGCGGCGTCTATCTCATCATCGATACGGAGACGACGGGATTTGATCCGTATCGAAATGGACTCGTAGAGTGCGCGTGCGCCGTACTGGACGATCGGCTCGATATTCTCGATACATTTCAGATGGACGTGTGTCCGCCCGATGACGCCGATATCAATGAGGAATCCCTCCAGATAAACGGCTTTACTCGCGATCGTATGTGCCAGGGGGTATCCTATGCGGAGTTTACCCGGGCGTTTTGCGATTTCTTTCTGCGACATTTTAGGCAAAAACCTGTCGTGATCGGACAATTTTTTCCGTTTGACTATGCATTTCTTTGCGGTGTATTTTCTCGGGTGGAGCCCGAGATTTTCTATGATGGAAATCTTCTTTGAAATAATTTTATCGATACGAAGTCCCTCGTAAACTATGCGAATCTGCGCGCGAGCCTGGTGGGAGAGCCGATGCCGTATCCTATCACCAGCCTCTCTGCGCCCGGCGGTCTGAAGGATACGCTCGCCGTCGGCGACGATCATCCGGCGCATACGGCGCTCGGGGACGTACTGGCGACGCGCGACGTCCTCCTGAAAATCATCGCAAACGAGCGCTGAAAATAAAACACATACGCTCATGCGTCAGCACACACATCAGTAGCAGATCACCGCCGAGATCTGACAAAGACTCGTCGAACGACCTGAAAACAGGATGTGCCCTCAGGTAATTCAATCTCATCGTTGATCGGAGGATTCAGAGGAATGTACGAGCATGGCAATTCTCTCTCGAAAGCAATCTTTTATCGCAGACGGGCACGCAGGAGGAGCGGTCGGATCGGCAATTGCTTTTCGGCAATTATGAGTTTTATGTCCTCCATAGCTTCAAATATTTCTTCTCACTCTACTCAGAGTTCTCGCAGGATTCGCTCCGGGATGCGATGTTTTTCCAGTACGTCGTAGACGCGGGAGAGGGCGTCCGGATTTCGCGTGTCCGTCATGCGGACTATCTGCTCGATACGCGGATGCGACAGCACGAGGGTGGTCTCATCCTGTCGGGTAATTTTTGGGCGGGCGTGTACGGATATGGTCTCGATTTGTTTGAGATCATAGACACGATGAGTGTCCGAGGAGATTTCGAGTCTCGATTTTTCGGCGGGCTTCGCCTGCGCGAAAGCCTCTATCAATGCATCCTGGAGCCGATCGACACTCACACGATCAAATGAAGAGAAGGCGAGTACTGGCATACGCGCTTCCGATTCGAGTGATTTGCGCTTTGTTTGCAGGTCGGATGCCTCGATCGTATCCGTTTTCGAGATAGCGATGATTTCCGGTTTTTTCGCCAGATATTCGCTAAATTGCTCGAGCTCTCTTCGCAGTGTCCGGTACTGTTTCACGATGTCTTTCGTACTCGCGTCCACGATGTGGAGGATCATCCGCGCTCGCTCGATATGCTTGAGAAAATCGATACCGAGACCCCGTCCCGCACTCGCCCCCTCGATGAGACCCGGCACGTCTTCGAGGACGAGACTCTCGCCTTTCCATTCCATGACGCCGAGATTTGGCACGAGCGTCGTAAAGGGGTAGTCCGCGATTTTTGGTCGGACATTCGTGACTGTGGCGATGAGCGTGGATTTACCGGCATTTGGAAATCCGACGATGGCGATATCGGCGACGAGTCTGAGCTCTAGGATTATGTGCTTCACGTCGCCCTCGTCACCGAGCTCCGCAAATTTCGGTGCCTGTCGCGTAGAGGAGACGAAATGCGCATTTCCATATCCGCCCCGTCCACCGCGACAGAGTGTGAATTGCATATTCTTGGCATTCAGATCGGCGAGCATCTCATCCGTCTCTCAGTCGCGTACGATCGTGCCCGTCGGCACCTTCAGGATGAGTGCCGCTCCGTCGCGTCCGTGTTTTCGATTTGTCCCGCCGCGTTCTCCGTTTTGCGCCTGTATGATTTTTTTATGTCGAAAGTCTGAGAGTGTGTGCACGTCATCGACGGCGACGAGCACGATATCGCCGCCCCGTCCGCCGTCTCCGCCCCACGGTCCGCCGCGGGGGATGTATTTTTCCCGGCGCCAGGACACTGTGCCGTCTCCACCGCGTCCTGCCCGGCATTCGAGAGTTGTTTCGTCGACAAACATAGCTGATAGTATTCGCGAGAAAGTGTATCGACAAACCCGGTTTTTCAAAGAAAGATTTGCGTTTTTATCGTCCGTGTCTATAATTTTTTCGCTTTCATCTCTTATGATTTTTTATGGCAAAAGGGAAATCCACAAAAATGGCAATGTACTCCGCGGAGACGAAAATCATGGGGTATGTGACACGGGTCAATAAATGAAATCTCGAAACGGGCGAAAAACTCACCCGCAGAAAATACGACAAAAAAGCCCGCAAGCACGTTACTTTCACGGCAAAGGAAATCAAAAAATCAAACTAGATTTTCACATGCAGTCTCATCCCTCCCGTGTGGAGGGATTTTTTTGCGTGTAGGCAGAGAGTGTGATAGAGTAGAGAAAAGTATTCATATCCATACACACCTATGGCAGAGAAGGAAATCAAGGTCCGAGACTTTGAGAGGCGCATCGACATTGTCGATGTTGCTATCGAATGAAAAGTGCCGGAAAGCGAAAAAGAAACAAAAATTCGCACAGAGGCAAAGAAATTTTTGCGTGAAGAGCTGCCGAATCTCGATGAGACTCAGCAGCAAACACTCGTACGAAAAGTAGAAGAGTATCTGGCGCGCATCGATGTCGAGATCGAAAATCTCGATGAGCGATTTGCCGTCATCGCCGAGACGGTGCGTGCGGGTACACGCGAAAAACTCCATGAAGAAACCGAAAAACGTTTCGAGCGATTTCATGATGCGGACACGCCGAAAGTCTACGAGGTGATACTGAAAGACACTGCAGAGCCGCACTATATGGTCCTCGGCGGAGGCAATGATGCACGCAATAAAGCAGCCCAGGAATTCGCAAAAGAGCATGATGTCGATGTGTACGTCTATCGGCGTGGATGGTGATCGGATGCGATATGCTCTCCGAGCGGAGAGCTTGATCTCCTCTCCAATGGCGATCCTCGGGATATTGACGCGAGCGATATCGCCATGATCTACGATGAGATCCGACTGAATGCGAAAACCAGTGGAGCACCTGCAGAGTCGTCCGAGATGCGTGAATGAGACACCGAGACGATCAGGAGTGCTATAGAGAGACAAATCGACACTATCGACCCCATTGTCCATAGTTGGCACGAGGCAGATAGGGCGGCAGCACAGCGGGAGATCCGGACGGCGATAAAGGAATTTGTGATAGAAAAGCAAAGCGAGTGGAGTCAGGCGGAGATCATCGAGTGTATCGATCTCGTTGGCGACTTTACCGAAAAATACGTCGTACGCGGCGAGCCGTGAGACTGACGCGAGGACAATCTGCGCATCGATATCATCCTCGAAAAAATCGAGGAAGAAGTGTGAAAGGATAAAAATTTTCTCACGAAAGATCGCAGTACGCAGGAGCGACAGCGACTCTTTGCCGAGCTAAATCGCTCGCAGCTGACAGATGCAGAGCGAGCCACGCGCGAGATCATGTGGGATTTCTTCGAGGAGGGAGACAGCGGATACCGATTTGATATTGCCTGTGCTCAGATGAAGCGAGCGAGCACCCCAAGTGTACCAGCGGAGACAAGACTCGATGAGAGGACATGGAGTCGCTTCGCCGGAGTGTTTGAAAATAGGGTCTCCTATCCCGATCACTTTCGAAATATCGAGACGCTCATGGAGCTGGTACGCCTCGTAAATCAGTCGGGGCAGATCGATGAAAGATTTATCGATGAAGCCGAAGTAACGAAACTGTATACAGAATTTGACGGTGAAGAGTATGATAAGGAAAAATTCAAGCAAGCGCTCACGAAAATCCTCGATCAGCTCCTAGAAAAAATGGAGACTATCGCAGAGAAGCTCGAGAAATTTTTTGACGAGGAAGGTAAAGATGCAGAGTCTGAGTGAGAAGCGGATGGGGATGGAGGAGGGGATGGAGAAGAAGAAGATGATGATGAAAAAGACGGAGAAAGAGAAGGAGCAGAAGCAGAGAAGACTATGTCCGAGAAATCAAGAGAGTTTTATGATGAAAACGCTCAGTGGTTTGAAGCCTATTTTGCAGCGCTCCAACGCTATAGCAATCAGGATAAAAGTATCGCCAAGGACTGACGAGCAGTGAACGTGGGTGCCGTCGTCAGTGCATTTCAAAAAGTAAAAGATGAGAACTATTCAGAGGCATCAGTAAAAGATTTTCAAAATATTCTCAAGCTCACAAAGTTTGCTTCAGATTTGACCATAGACGGGCAGCTCTGACCACAGACACTCAAAGCATTCAAGGCGGTAGCAGAGGGAGTAATCGGAAAATCGATAACGATAGAAACACAATTTCCCCGTCCGAGCGGATGAACAGTCGTAGCCGGCGTAGCACCCTCCGTCGCATGATACGATGATGCTGCGCGGACAGAGCGTGAGCGTAAACGCATGGCGCCTCACGAGGGTCCGTATATCTACGTACGGGATGGCGTATATCGCATCGTCGGAGAGGACGGCGAGGAGCGTATCGTCGATATGGATTCGCTGTCGTCGACATTCATCGAGGTCATCGGGGATCTGCGCCAGGAAATCGAGCTTTTCGAGCTGGCGCTCGGGGCGTTTCTGTCTCGTAGCGATACATATGCGGATATCCACGAAAAATTTATCACGCTCCTGCAGGGATACGATTCAACTGCTGGAGATGCCGAGCAAAAACTCCGAGATAAAATCCTGAAACTCGCAAAAGAAGTCGATACGATATACGACGACAATACGACGACGATTTGGGATCCGGAGAGCCTGGAAAAAATCCTACGAGATCAGTCCGGTGTCGATGAGCGTTTTGCTGTCTACGATCTCATTCGCTGAATTTCACCGGATCACCTGCGCGAGCACCTGCGCTCCCTGACATACGAAGAAGTAACTGGCATGACACGAAATATGATGGAGCAGATAGGTATCCAGTATCTTCAGGCGTGAAGTGTCGATGATTTCAAAGCAAAAATCGAGAGTGCAGGCGCCTGAACGCCCCTCGCCAAACTCAAGGAATTTTTGCAAGAGCATGATATGTACTATGCTTTCATCGGAAAACTCCGTCAGGCGGAAGCAGGACTCGATGAAACATTCGACCAAAAGTGGCAAGAAAATGCCGCAGAATGGAAAAAGCAAATGGAAGCGGATAATAAAGAACGTGAAGCGAACGAATTAGCAAAGCTCAACGAAGATGCATACAAAGACATCAGACGTCGACAGGCGCGGTACGTCCATATCCGACAGGTCATCACAGGCTCGATATTCGAATACGCGTTTGCGGATCTGTATGAAAATACGCTCGGAAAAGAAGGGGAAACATACAGCGGAAAATACGAAAAAGAACTGCAACTGTATGCGGGCATGGAGGGATACGGATTTTGGGACTTTTCCGATGAAAACGCAAATCTTCTCAAAGAGCAGGCGGTCATGTTTGCATTGACGCTGCCGCTCGGATTGGTAGGCGGAGTGGGTGTATGAATACTCGCTACTCGTGTAGGTATGGGAATAGGGCGAACGATCGGACTCGTGAGCACAGGAAGTCGAATCGCTCGCTATGGACGCTATGCACGCACGCTGGGTGCCGGTGCTGCGAGCGGTATCGGAGGCTATGAGGGAATGCTCGCGGGTCAGATGATCGCAGAGAGCATGCTCTATGAGGACGCCGAGATTTCTTGGGATCGGTTTATGGAGTCGCAGGAGTGGGAGATGCTGGTCGCATCGGGACTCCTCGCCTCGGCGCTCCCTGTCATATCGCAGGCAGTAGGACGTGCTGTCGCACATCGTACCGGAAATAAATTACTCGCCGGCAGCACCGAAGCACTGACTATCGCAGTCGGTGGAGGTGTGACGATGACAGCGGTCAATGCGCATATCAAGTATGGTGATTTTACGGATATGCCGATGGACGAGCTCGCTCTCAATATCGCCTCGGGGGTCGCGATGGCATTCGTACTCGCAGCAGCATCGCGCTGGAGTGCTGCCGGTGGCAGGGGCGCCTCTCGAGAAACAGGAGCCCCCAGAGATCGAGACATCATCATCGGTCGTGTAGGCTGAAGAGTACGAGCATCCTTCGGAAGAAAACCGGGCACGCCGACATTCGCAGAGGAAAGTGCGGTTTTTTCTCGAGGCTTTGAGAGAGTTCGACAGAGTGGTAGTCGAGATTTTCAGCACAGGGAGGGAGGAAAAATTCGCATTACTCGTACCTCTCCGGAAAGCCAACCCGGAATATACAAGATAAGGCATTGGACTCGAGCTGGAAGAATTGAGAATATTGGTGACGACATTGCTCAGGCGGATCTCTTCTCGACAGTCAAGCCTCTCATGAATCAGCGAGCGCTTTCCAGCATCTCAAGAGCGGCTTTGCGACAACGTGTTACGACGTATTTTGATAATAAAATCGAAGGCACGGGAAATGTAGGGAGAACTCGAACACACGAACGAGTACAAATCAAAAAAGTCGCGGATGATAACTATCAAGTCCGTTTTCGCGGAGATAGTGCCGACGACACATGGATCACCGTCGCCAGTAGAGCCGATGCGGAGCGACTCGTCGCAAATATGAATACCGCAGCGCGCGAGCTCTCCGGTATGTACGGACTCGGGTCGCGTACGATGCGTCGACAGCTCGCAAGATTTGCAAATGATCCGAGTCAAGACGAATTTGAAATCCTCGGGACGAATATGAAAGTGCAAAAAAATGGCAATAATTTCAATCTCGTCGATGAAAATGGAAATATCGTAAACGGAGTGCAAAATAGAACACTCGCTCAGCTCGGCGACGATCTCGCCGCGTACGCGCCAGAGCATGATGCGGCGGTGATGCGTACAGCATTCCAGCGGTGAGCACAGCGGGTGGCGAGCGCTCCAGCGGCAGCTCCTGGTGCGGCAGCGGGAGCGAGTGCGTGAGGCTTTTGGAACTCCATGAAAAGCGCAATACGCTGATCCCGACGGGCAGCATGAAGCGTCGCTCATACTGGAACAACATCTCGACAGTCAATCCTCGCATGGCTCGATAAAAATCCGGGATGGATCTCGCAAAATACGCCTATCGGGTACTATCGCGGTCTTGCGAACGCACTCATCAATAAAGAGGGACTCGGAAAGCTTGCGGCACTGCAGCGCACTTTCCTTACCGGGGCATACGGATGGACGGGTACGCTTGGTGCCGGAGCGGTCGCAGGTGTGGTAACCGGAGTCGAACAGTGGCTCGAGCCAGCATCCGACGACACGAGTCCGGAATACCGATTTTTAGAAAACTATGCGTCCACGGTATTTCTCGGTGTCGGTACGGCGCTTCTTGTAAAGCATCTGCCGGAAATTGTAAACTACTGGCAGGAGCTGTGAGATGATGAGCCAAACTGGTGAGATACCGCGCAATGGATCGTCGATAATCTCGTATGGAGCGGACAAGAGTTTGTCCTCGAAATATGAGGCATGAAATCCGAAGATGTGCTGTAATCTCGAATCTAATCATACTCTCCAATGACCCCAAAACCATCCCGCGAAACTCTCGCCGAAACACTCGGCATTCCGGAGGATCTTCGTGCTCAATTTCAGACACTGACATCGTCAGAGATCAAAGAGCTTCGTGAGGCAATCGAAGGTAGAGGCAATGCGGATGTCGGAGAAATCCTGACAGAGATTCTTACATCGCGAACCCGTACGGCATTGAGAGTCGAGCAACTTCGTACAAATGTCGAACGTGGTCGCTCCCCCGAATCCCCCGAAACTCCCCCAGAAACAAGCGAATGATGAGACCACCGGTCTGAAAATCCGGACGACGGATGAGATACCGGTATCGTCTCGCGAGTATCTGATACGGCGGGGTCCGCCCTCGAGAGGGTTTCCGATGTCATCCCGCAGCTCGATCTCTTTGAGGGATTCAAGAAATTTATTGCCATGTTTGAGGGAATCGGAAAAATATTCAAAGTATTTTTTGGAGAGATATTTTCAAAAATCGGATCCGCTTTGGGACTTTGAGGTCTATCTGGAAAAAGCCCTGAAGACGATAAACCGGCAGTCGAACAGTCCAAGGAATCGGAGTGAGAGTCGGAGCGAGAGCCATGAGATGATGGTGAATCGGATGAGACGCAAAAGAAATCTCCTGAGATGCTGGCAAAATACACTGCCGCTCTGGAGACGTATATCACCGAAAAACTCGGGATCCACCTGGACGATACACAGCGGGAAAAGCTCCCGGAGATCATACAGACATACCAAGAATCACTTTTTGAGACTGGTCAGCAGGTCGCTGACGAGCGGGGAGCGACACTTGCGATGGCGTTTTCCCCGGGGGCGGATATGGTGCGTCTACTCGGTGATCTCGTCGATGCGGGGATCATCGGGACCGAGCACATACAGGTCGCTGCGGAGCGCGTCGGAGAGGGAGTCATCGAGACATTTTCCATCGGGATCGGTGCCGCGACGGAGGCGGTCGGATTTTCACTTGGTACGCTTTCATCTGCAGACTTTTTGAAAACGCTCGAGGCGCTGCCCGATGATCATAAAAAGCTCCTCCTGGTCATGTTTTACAGAAAGCTCTCCATCATCTCTCGGATGACCGGATGGCTTTCGGAAAAAATTCTCGCGGTCGCGGTCGCGCCGGTGGGTGCCGCCGCGGGACTGCCGAGCGCTCTGCAGATGCGAAATCTCGCCCGGATGGATGTCGTTGCCGAGCAGTTTGCGAGGATGGGAGCGATGTTTGAGAGCGTGGATCCCGCCGTCGCCGACTACGCCCGAGGTCTGCGCACCGCCGTCACCGAGGCGCAGGCGAAAGCCCTCGTACTCGACGCGTATCAAAGAGACATTTTACCACAGGGGAGTACTATTACCGGTGCGCAGGTTCGCTCGTTTCAGGAGCGTCTGAGAGATATGAAATGAGCGCTTCCCCCCGGAGCATCGTCTCAATTTTTGGATGACGCTATTGCAAATTTGGATGATCTCGCCGGGAGATCGACAGGCGTCACGGTAGCCGATGTCGGTCAAAGACTTCGTGAATCCTGAGGTCACACTGGCGTAGTGAGCACTCGATCGCAGGCGTCGGTATTTTCACGGATGCGGCGCGCCGTCGTGGGTATGCACGGTGGAGCGGCGGCGCACGCGGATGATTTTGCGAGGCAGCTGGAGGGTGCTCATCGTATGCTCAGCGAGCGATTTGCCATCGGATCGCCACGCATGAGTCGCGTGTATCAGGAGCTCATCGGCTCCGGAAGACTTTCGGCGCTTCCCGGTGCGGCGCGACAGACGGCGTTTGCACTTACGAGGGAAACCGCTCCGGACTTCGGAAGAAATCTCGCCACACTCGCGAAAGAGTCGCCAAGTATCGCTCGGAGCCTGATCTCCAGTTTGCCCGTGATCGCGATCACGGGAATCACGGTGGCGGAGTCCGAGGGGGCGGGGGATTTCCTCGATAATCTCCTCAGAAATCTCGCACTCACGATCCCCGTCGTCGGACCGGTATCGGTGCTCATCACGCAGGCGGATGATATCGGCGTCTCTCTGAGCGAGGACAATGCACTCGAATTCAACGGTATGAGCACACTCCTGACGCTGAGCGGACTGACCGTGTGGCAGCTGGGGGGCGTCGGTACCACGATCGTCGGCGCTATGACGCAGCCGTGATTGTCGCTCTGAGCGCGCGTATGATCCGCGCTCTCTCCGGCGGTGCGTCCATTCGTGGATATGGCGGAGGGCGCGAGATGACTGACGCGGCTCGCGGGATCAGCCGCGCACCTGGCACGTCATCCAAAGGAAATGCTGCACCTGGGCGCATCCGGCGCGAGTGCACTGCGTGAATTCGCGAGAAATCCGGATATCCTCCGACGACTGCGTGAGGCGGTACGGACAGGGAGCTCTGCTTTTGGGAAAATGCCAATGTCGGGAAAGCTGGGCGTAGCTCTCGTCGCGCTCGGTATCGGGATCGCCACATATAAAGGAATCGAGGAAATTCTTCGTGGTGATATTTCCGAAGAGAGTCGCTACCAGAAACTACTCGCGTACGCGAAGAAGCAGAAAATCATCGATCAATATGATAATATCAATTATCGTGCTTTGGGTGAGAGTATTGCGATGCTCGATGTCGAGGTGCGAAAAGGATTTTACAGAGAGCTCGTCTACTATACGCTCGTGCCCGAGGATGAGCGTGATGGTGCGCGCGATAGCATGTTTGACTTGCTTCCGCGAATATTCGATCTCTCGATTCTCGATATCGGTATTTCCGCACCGTCGGATCATGATATCGCCATATCCGATGCTGATTATGAGGTACGGCGCGGTACGGGTGATCATGTCGAGATCGTTTTTCACAAACCGGTATTTCTACGAGATCAGGAAGCGATTCGTACGGTATTCGCAGAAATTGGTGCGACGGTGGATATCAAGCATTCTGATCAAGCACGCGAGCACTTTACACAGTGGCTTGATGGATCATTTGCACTCGATGCCCATACGATCGAGCAAACTACTACAGCACTCGATCTCGATCCGGACGACGCTCGCGCCTATCTCATCGAGCTTCGGCGGATATACGCCGGCGAGGTCGGTCTGCAGCTGGATGAAAGCGGAGCAGTCATGTCTCCCGCCTAATCCGCATCCCGGTTTTTGAATATCGCATCCCGGATTTCTGCGCGGCGATCCCGGTCATGAAATTTCAGCAGATGATCGGTAATCCGGACTCATGCCGGTTTTCCCAGGCGCTCATGAGTACGCAGCGCCCTTGGGAGCAAAAAAAATTTCGCGATACCCTCCAGCATATCCCAGAGCCATCGGAGGTATTCCCGGTTTGTACCGGTCGCACGGAGTTTCCAGCGTGTGTTTTCATCCCGCTCTTCCGGTTTTACGGTGATGATATCCCGGTTTATCTGTAAAAATTTTTCGTAGACAGTGTCAGCGTCGTAGACGATTTTCAGCGTCGCGATCCAGTAGGCGAGATAGATATCATCCTCGAGCAGAAATGCCGAAAAATCCAGCCCCTCCTCATCCGCGAAAAACGACAGACAAAACCGGTCTCGGTGATGCCGGGCGGTTTTCCGCTCGCCGAGGAGTGCGACAAATAGTGTAAAGATCGCGCGTACGAGCCACAGTCGACCCGGTCTCGCCACGATGAAAAGGTCAATGTCCGACTCCTCTCGACTCGCGTACATCGCCACGGAGTTGCCGACGGCGATCATCGAGATTCCCGGGATATACCGGAGTTTTTTTGCGAGGCGTCTGGCTGCATCCAGTCGTCGCACGTCATCCGCATTCGGAGCGTCTCTCGCACCGAGATGGGCACGCAAAGCGGGAAAATGAAGGCGCGGATCGTCCATGGCGATATTTTACATACCCCATCATAGAGAGAAAAAACCGGTTTTCAATGCAAAGTATTTTCCCGATATCGGTGTGAAAAATTTGACTTGTTTTCGAGAATTCGCTATTTTATCGTTCGAATTGTACGCTCCTCTCTCTAGTATAGATACCTCTCATGAAAAATCTCGTCATCGTCGAATCTCCCGCGAAAGCCCGCACCATAGAAAAATTTCTCGGAGACGGCTATACCGTCAAGGCGTCCATGGGACACATCCGCGATCTGCCGGGAAAACGATTTGGTATCGATATCGAGCAGGATTTCGAGCCGGAGTATGAGATCGCCCCCGATAAAAAAAAGGTCGTAAGCGAGCTGAAAAAGCTCGCGAAAAAAGCGGAAAAAGTCTGGATCGCCACGGATGAGGATCGCGAGGGAGAGGCGATCGGCTGGCATCTGTGTGCCGCGCTGGGACTGGATGCGAACGCCGTATCGCGCATCGTCTTTCACGAGATCACCAAAAAAGCGCTGGAGCACGCGATCAAAAATCCCCGCGGCATCGATGCAAATCTCGTCAATGCTCAGCAGTCGCGCCGCGTGCTGGATCGTATCGTGGGATTTCAGGTCAGTCCCATCCTCTGGCAAAAAATCCGCCAGGGGCTCTCGGCGGGACGCGTGCAGTCCGTCGCTGTAAAGCTCATCGTAGAGCGCGAACGCGAAATTCGCGCATTTGTCCCCGAGGAGCGGTGGCATGTATTTGCGGATCTCGTGCATCCGGAGCGGATTATTCGCGTCGAGCTGTCAAAGATCTCCGGAAAAAATGCGAAAATCGGCACCATTGAGGAGCTGCAGAAAATCATCGCGAATATCGACTGGAGCATCGAGGGCATCGAGCCGAAAAAAGACAAGCAAGCAAATACGCTGTATGAATCACCGTTCCAGACCGATTTTTCCCTTCAGAGTATCGTCGAGCGACCGTCCAAGCGCTCGCCCGGCATTCCATTTACCACGTCGCTTTTACAGCAAGAGGCTTCGCGAAAACTGGGATTTTCCGTATCGCAGACGATGAGCGTTGCGCAAAATCTCTATCAAAACGGGCATATCACCTACATGCGTACGGATAGCGTCAATCTGTCTACAGACATCATCGAGCAGTGCCGCACCTACATCGCGCGCGAGTACGGTGATATCTACGTCCCCGAAAAGCCCAAGCGCTACAAGACGAAACAGGCAAACGCCCAAGAAGCGCACGAGGCGATCCGTCCTGTCTCGGTCGAAAAAACACCTGCAAAATCGGAGCTATCGGGAAATGAATTTCGGCTCTATCGTCTGATCTGGGAGCGCACGGTAGCGTGTCAGATGCGCGATGCCGAGATCATGACGACGACATACACATTCACACCGAATGCCTGGAAAGAGAGCGAATGGACGGCGAAAGGGGAGGTGATCACCTTTCCCGGATTTATGCGGCTGTATATCGAGGGAACGGACGACGATCAGACGGACGAGGAGGGCGCCATCCTGCCGAAAATGACGGAGGGAGAAATCATCGCCTCGAAGAGCCTCACTGCGCGCCAATCGTTCACTCGACCGCCTGCGCGCTACACCGAGGCGATGCTCGTCAAAAAACTCGAAAGCGAAGGCATCGGTCGTCCCTCCACGTACGTCCCGACCATCGCCACCATCGTCGAGCGAAACTATGTGGAAAAACGCGATAAACGCCTGCATCCGACCGATATTGCCTTTCTCGTGAATGATTTTCTGGAGGAGTTTTTTTCTCGGATGATGGACTACGGTTTTACCGCAAATATCGAAACCGAGCTGGATCGCATCGCGACGGGGGAGACCGAGTGGATCCGGATGCTCTCGGATTTCTACGCGGATTTCGTAAAACACCTGGAAAAAGCCACCGCCGACAAGACGAAAATCGTCGAAAAGGTCGGGCGTGAGTGCCCGTCGTGCGGCGGAGAGCTCGTCTACAAATATTCGCGGGGAGGAAAATTTATCGGATGCGCAAACTATCCGGAGTGCAAACACACGGAGCGCGTGCCCGATCCGGAGCGTGATGCCTACCTCGAAAAGCTGCGCGAGCAATACGAGTGAAAGCCCTGTCCCGCCGGCGGTACCCTCGTCGTGAAAATGGGGCGCTACGGACCCTTTCTCGCGAGCTCTCTGTATCCCGAGGTGAAATGGATCGGAAAAATCGAATCACCGAAAATCCAAGCGCTCGAAGCGAGATTTGGCGGAAAGCCATGCGAAGTCTGCGGAAAAGGGACGCTACATGTCAAAAGCTCGCGACGCGGACCCTTTCTGGCGTGCTCATGCTATCCGGAGTGCAAACATACGGAGCCGATACCAAAGGGATCGAAGAGTGGGGAAGAGGGAGAGTAGTCGCTAATAGTCACAGGCGAATTTCACGGTGGAGCCGTTACCGGAGATATGGCTGCTAATCCGCCTGTAAATAAAATTTGAGAGAAAAGTAGGCGCAGTAGTTTTGTAATTCGGAAAGCGTAGAAATATCTCGCCCATCCCACATCCTCCAAGATATTTTCCGAGGTTATGGTCTTTTATACTGGTATTTGCGGCGTGAGATCCCGCTCACCAAATCTCGTGCGAATACTACGAATCGTCTTCGATCAGGATAGATGCGTATGCGAATGCGTGCACACATGAAAACAGAAGTGTCTCTTCATTTTCTCGTATTTACGTCATAGCACGCATCATGAGCATTGGTAATGATTTCGCATACATGCATCGCAAGTGCTTTTGTTATATCACTTATACTGAAGCTTTCATGATATATGAGTCGCAAACGTACTTGTTCTTGAATTATTCATTTGAGATGTAATATTTGATCGGAAATCTCACTTTGTGATAGCGAAGATCCGTACCTTTGCTTTCTTTCTAGAAACTTCTCAAGAAATGGATACTGTACCCATGCCTCGATAAACTGTGAATCGTGACTCTCGATTTCTCTCGTGATATTCATATGATGGATGAGAGAAAGAGTACTATAAACTGTTTTTTCAAAAGTCAATAAGCTATATTCCTTTCCTCTCGGTAAGAAGTTTCACAAAAGCTCGAATTTTCTGGTGTACGAAGATTATGGAACCAAAGTTAGTCTCGAAAGTATCAAATAATGAACAAAACTTAAAAACGAAGAAAGTGTACTATCTATCGTCTTCGGGTGGTAGAAGTTCATCCAGATCAATATAGTGCAAAGGCCGTCATATCTTCACTGCTATAGCGCAGAGCGTCTGTTCGATTTTCAAAGCTTTCTTGTGCATAGCGTGCTCGCACATTTACTCCTCCGTTTACGATCCACGCACGGACTTCTACTGGCTGAAACATTCCTGTATCTTCATCCCGGATGATCAGTCTGAGTGCTATTTCTGGCTCGCCTGTATCACCATATAGAGTATCAAGAGGTATTGCCTCTACTTCGTCACCTTCTCTATGTCTCAGAGACTGAAGTCGTACGTCATTCACTCTACCATTCCATGTTGGTATCATGATACGATTTCCACGGGGATTGTAATAAAAACGATTTGATATATCTCAAAATCATAATTCCTTTGCTCTTTTATTAAACTCAATGAATTGCTCTGTAGCGACTTCAGTCCATTCACGCTGTTCTTTTTTTTCTTGAAGTTCGAATCGTCACACTCCAACCCATTCATAGCCTCTAAATACCTGCATCTCTGCCACGCTTCCATCTCTGGATATCAGTAGTGCGATATTCCCCAGAGCATCTTCATTCTCAAAAGAGACGGTAAGTTCATACCCTTGTAGAGTTTTTACCGGAGTGCCATCGGGTCCGAGTATTTCGAGGGCGAATCGATTTCAAGGAGACAAGCGATGCTTTCCTCTTCTCTGTTCTTCCCGTGTAGCAAGTCTGATATTCAACTCATATCCTGCTTCTACAAATTTTCGACGATCTCCATCATCCATGTATCGTAAAACAGTTGTCTCAATCTCGCTGGAGGGGTATTCTAAAAGTCGGCGCTCTTCAGTTGGGGAAACAGATATAGTTTCTCATGTGGTTGGTCATTCGCCGAAGCCGCAACGAGAAGCATCATTGCAGCGGGCTTTCATCATGAGAGAATCTGTACTTATCATATCAGGTGTATGAAATAATTCAAATCCAGGCATATCTTTTTAGAAAGAAAGTAAATATGTGCTTTCAGTATGTCCTACTTTTTTTGAAAATACAAAATTTCGCGATACTGTTTTTTTCTTCTATCTTATTCAGTATAGTGGATCCTTTTGTAAACGCATTCAAATAATACATCATGCTCAACCCCTCCCAGCAAGAAGCCGTCAATCATCGCAGCGGACCGCTACTCATCCTGGCGGGTGCCGGCGCCGGAAAGACGCATACACTGACAGAGCGCATTGCCTCACTCATCGAGCGCGGTGACAGCGATCCGTCCGCCATTCTCGCACTCACATTTACAAATAAAGCGGCACGCGAAATGCGCGATCGGATCTTCGCGCGGCTCGGATTTTCCGGTGAGGGATACAGTCTCTATCGCACACGGGGGCTGCCGATCGTCGGGACATTTCACAGTGTGTGTCTTGTTTTTTTGCGTGCGAATGCGGAGGCTGCGGGACTCTTGCCGGGATTTTCTCTCTATGACGAGG
This sequence comes from Candidatus Altimarinota bacterium, assembly GCA_028277205.1. Lineage (GTDB taxonomy): Bacteria > Patescibacteriota > Gracilibacteria > BD1-5 > UBA2023 > JANQGT01. Next base: position 22,062 of record JANQGT010000043.1, on the reverse strand, counting down.
ACGATAAAAAACGCATCCTGAAAGATCTCATGAAGTCCGAGACAAAGCACGACGATCGCGAGCTGGAGGGAGTGCGTGTCATCCTCGCCGGTATCTCACGCGCGAAGAATGCCGGACAGTCTCCCGATGACGCTGCGATGCTCGCCGACACCTATCAAAAAGAAGAAATCGCAAAACTCTACGCCGGATATGAAAAACGTCTCGGCGAGGACAATGCCATCGATTTCGACGATATCCTGCTAAAAGCCCATCGTATCCTGCAAAATCCCGATATCCTCGATGCCTATCATGCGCGATTTTCCCATATCCTCGTAGACGAGTATCAGGACACCAATGACATCCAGTACCGCATCGTCCGCGCTCTCGCGCAAAAGACGCGAAATCTCTCGGTGGTCGGTGACGACTGGCAGGGCATTTATTCGTGGCGCGGGGCAAATATTCGAAATATTTTAAATTTTCAAAAAGACTATCCCGACGCACATATCGTCAAGCTCGAACAAAACTACCGATCGACCAAGACCATCATCACGGCAGCGAACGCACTGATCAAACACAATGACGAAAATATCGACAAAACACTCTGGACAGAAAATCCGACGGGAGATAAAATTCAACTCATCGAGTGTGCATCCGATCGCGACGAGGGACGAAAAATCGCCGAGATGATCACAGACTCGACGGCGTCGCCGAGCGAGTGGGCGGTACTGTATCGCACAAACAGCCAATCGCGCGCCATCGAAGAAGCGCTCGTGCGAGCGAATATCGCGTATCGTATCTATGGCGGTGTCAAATTTTACGAGCGCAAGGAGATAAAAGATATGCTCGCCTACCTGCGCCTGGTCGGCAATCCGCGCGATACGGCGAGTCTCCAGCGTGTCATAAACGTCCCCTCTCGAAAACTCGGCGGCAAATCCGTCGCGACGATTTTCCGATACTGTGAAAACTACGGTCTGTCGTTTTTGGATCTGGCTGATATGGCGGACGAGCTTGATGAGCTGACTCCCGCAGCGCGCGCATCGTTTCACCGATTTGCCGGTATCATCCGGAGTGCGATCCATCGCCTGCAAACCGAGACGGTGGACCGTGTATTACAGGGTCTGATTGAGGGCGCGGGGTACCTCGAATACCTCGATGCAAACTACACTCGCGACGAATCGGAAGCGAAAAAAGACAATCTCGGCGAGCTTCTCTCGCTTGCGAGTCGATATGCCGGATTTGATCCCGCGGAGTCGTATACTCTCTTTTTGGAAGACGTGGGACTCTCGACCGATCAGGATCGTGACGGAGGAGGGGAGCGCGTGTCGCTCATGACCGTCCACCTCGCGAAGGGACTCGAATTTTGACATGTCGTCATCGTGGGCGCGGAGGAGGGACTTTTTCCGCATGTGCGTACACTCGCGGACGATCGTGCGATGCAGGAGGAGCGTCGGCTCATGTACGTGGCGATGACCCGCGCGAAGCGTACGCTCGCCATCACGCGTGCACGCGAGCGATTCGCATTCGGCAATTTCGCGGCAAATCCCCCGTCCCGATTTCTGGATGAGATCCCGGACGAATACGTCGAAATTCAAGCTGTCGATACCGGTTTTTCGGGATTTTCCACCGGATCGCACGCATCGTCGCTGCTTTCAAAACCGGAATCGGCTATAAAAAAACCGGCTCGAAATCCGGTAAAAAACGACACATCCCGGTTTTCCCTCGGGCAAAAAATCAGCCATCCGCAGCTCGGAATCGGGACGATCGTATCGCTTTCCGGTGCGATTGCGCAGGTGTCGTTTGCCTGAGCCGGCATCAAAAAACTCAATATCGAGATCGCACCGGTGCGGACGATAGAGGAGTAGTGATTCGCTAGTCGAGCAAATTTTTTTTGAAAACGCAGCTCTATATCGTATACTGTACATCGTCTCGTTTCAGCTGTTTATTTTGCGCTATGAAAAGGCTATTGTTTCTCAATCATAATGAAAAGTTTTTCAGAGCGTTGCGTGACTTCGATCTTTTCGATCGAGCGGTGATCTCCTCTCGGGAGACCATTCTCAATACGCTTGTACTTCCGGACTATTCGTTGCTTCAGGCTGACAGCCTTTACCTTTTTTCCCGGCATCTCGGAGCGGATGATCAGTACGATTTTGTCGATCCTGCTTCGTGCTTCTTTTTCTATGATCGAAAAAATCAGGAACACGGATTTTTCTACTATAGCTTCAAAACACGTACATTTGAAAAAATCGAAAACGCCCACGTGTATATCTATCGGACGAATTGAATCGATCCCAATGCGATACGATGACTGATCGAAACTGCAGAGAGATACTGATTGACACTGCATATCGCCAATATGAGAATAGTGCCGGATGCTCTCTCGAGTGAAAAGCATATGATTTACGGATTTTTTGCCGATGAGCACTCTCGCTGACATACACTCATCCCGTCAGGAATGACAAAAGTAAGCAGTCGTATGATGAACGCTTCTCTCTTGCTGCAATTTTTGCAAGAAAAATTTTGAAACACCCCCCTCGTCATAAAAATTTCGGGTACTTGTTCCGGAAAGGGAATCATATTTTTCGATACTCCCGGATCTCAGTGGAAAGCACTTTTTGAGACACTGTTCGAGACGGCAGAGATGGGCAATGCCTTTGTCGTCTGCGAGCAAATAGACGCATCCGATACCGAGCTTCGTCTGCACTTCATTCATGAAAAGGATGGGACTGTTGATTTTGTCTATGCGATCGAAAAAACACGCCACACCGGACAGCGCACTCACCACTATCACGGAGAGCAAAACGATCGCGAATGCCCAGAGTGGCGCAAATACATCCCGACAGAATTCGAGGATGCTCTCGTGGAATACATCCGCCTCACGCGTATGCCGCACGGAGCTATAGATATCCTCATCGCACGGGATGGTACACCCTATTACCTCGAGACAAATATTTTCAGTGGTATGTCAAATGAATCACGATGACGCTATCTTGACCGCCTCGTAAAATACTACGAGTCGATATAAGTGCAGAATCACACTAGTGGGAGGGGTGATTTTATTTCTTGGTGCGCAGGCGTTTTCCGATACAATAGTGTTTTCTATAAAATCGCCATGAAACCACCATTTTATATCTCCACTCCCATCTACTATTCAAACGGTGTGCCGCACATTGGGCACACGTACACGACGCTCATCGCCGAGACGATCGCCCGATACAAACGCTTTTCGGGATATGAGACGAAATTTTCCACGGGTGTCGATGAAAACAGTCAAAAAGTCGTAGAGAAAGCCGAAGAGCAAGCGATGACCCCGGAGGCGTACGCAGACATGATGGCAGCGAAACACCGGGCGGTATGGGATAATCTCGGTATCGAATACACGGACTTCGTGCGCACGCGTGATCCCCGGCATTTCGAGGTCGTGCGCGATATGCTGCAGCGATCATACGATGCAGGTGATATCTATCTGGGGACATACGAGGGAAAATACTGCGTCGGCTGCGAAGCATACAAACGCGATGAAGACCTGAATGAAGAGGGCCGCTGTCCCGATCATCCAAATCGGGATATCACCATCCTCTCCGAGACAAACTATTTTTTCCGTCTGTCAAAGTATCAGGATCGGCTCCTGGAGCTCTATGAGAGTCAGCCCGACTTTGTGATGCCGGAGTACCGATTTCGGGAGATCATAGAGTTTGTCCGGGGCGGACTGGAGGATTTCTCCATTTCCCGAGAGGGGAGTACATTTGGCATACCGCTCCCGTTTGACGAGTCGCACGTGACATACGTGTGGTACGACGCACTTTTCAACTATTATACCGCCTGCACGCACGGACAGGAGCGATTTTTTCCTGCGGATGTCCACGTCGTGGGCAAGGAAATCCTGCGATTTCACGCGGTCTACTGGCCCGCGATGCTCTGGTCTGTCGGGCTGCCGCTGCCGAAAAATATTCTCGCAAACGGATTTTTCACGATCGATGGACAAAAGATCTCGAAATCAGTCGGGAATGTCATTGATCCAGTCGAATACGTACAAAGGCACTCACGCGAACTCATGCAGCTGTATCTGCTCTATGCGTTTCCCGTCGGAGCGGACGGAGATTTTTCGCATGAGCACGCAGTCGACGCGTACAATGCGCACCTGGCAAACAACATCGGAAATCTCCTCAATCGATTTCTTGTGCTGTCGCTGAAGATTGGCTGAAACATCCCGTCCATCCCACTCGATGATGATTTTGCAAACGAAATCCAAAACACGACTCGGACGTACCGGGAGGCGATGGATCGCTATGAGCTTCGCAAAGCACTGGAAATCACTATCGCGTTTGCAGATTTTCTCAATAAATATCTGGACACCACGCGTCCCTGGGAGTATGCGTCGGACGAGACCAGGCACGCAGAGCTCGTCCGCGTGCTCGCCCATCTCGGCGAGGGAGTGAGGACTCTCGGTGTACTGCTTGCGTCGTTTTTCCCGAAGAAAGCATTCGAGCTCTTGGAGCGTATCGGACGAAAAAGCGATATCGCAACGATAGAGTCCTGAAAATTGCAAGAGTCGTTTCAGCTTCGATGAGAGTTTTTCGTCGCTGAAAAGGGCGTACCGCTCTTTGCCCGTGTAGAGCCAAAGAGTGAGGAAAATAGCTCTACAAAGCCATAGTATCCGATGTTTCCTATTTTTTGCCCTCTATAAAGGCAAAAAATGAGAAAAAGTGTTTGCAATTTATTTTCTTCGTACTATACTGGCGTCGGTTCTATTCTTTTACTTTTCTTTTTATGAAAAAGCAGGACCTCATCAAGGCAATCGCCATGAAGGCGGGGCTCAGCCAGGACGCTGTCGCCAAGATGCTCAACGCGATGATCGATATCATCACCGCAGAGCTGAAGCGGGGCGGAGAGGTAAACATTACCGGTTTCGGAGCATTCAAGGTGTCGAAGCGCGCCGCTCGAAACGGAGTCAATCCCCGAACGGGAGCGAAGATCACCATTCCCGAGATGCGCTCTCCGGTATTCCGCGCCGGAAAGACTCTCAAGGAGGTCATCCGCTAGCTTTTTCCGAGGCACTGAAAAGACCGCTTCGGGCGGTCTTTTTTTGACTTTGTAAAGTTTATGGGATATAATGGCGCTGTTTTATCCACATAGCAGACTCGATGATCGAGGTGTTGATCGACACATACGACTCCGCTCAGCTCGTCGCCCACCTCGAATCCTGCGTCGAGGATATGGGAAATTTTTGCTTTTCGGGGACGTTTTCCGCAGAGTATCATCACTCTCGCACGATCCGCGATACCATTTCCGCCATCCTACAGAAAAACAAGGTCGAACCTCCGTGGAATCGGCGATTTGCGCTCATATCGGACGAGCTGGTCAATAACGCCATCGAGCACGGAAGCCAGTCGGGCGATCAAAACTCTTTTATGTTTTGTATTGATTCTTCTGGATCGCCGAGCGTCACGATGACGGTTTCCGATGCGGGAAACGGACTGTCGCGGAAAACCGCTGCGGATATGGAGACACTACGGGAAAAGAAGCGAGAAGAGAGACTCTCGGGCTATACAAACCAGCGTGGACGCGGACTCTTTCATATCATAGAGACGCTCGTCGATGCGCTCGAATTTCACGACAACGAACGCGGGGGACTCGATGTGACGGTACGAAAGACATTTTGCTAGGGAGTCGCGCAATATATTTTTCTCACAAAATCATATCTCACTCAGGCATGTAAACGCCAAGGTGGTGATTTTTTTATTGACGATTCGATGAGATTTTTTGTAGTGATCCCAGGCATCGTCACGATCCAAAACACGTTTTCAGATCTCAGAGACTAATGCGCACTCTCTCCATCAGACGAAAAAAATCGCTCGTGTACTTCGCGGAGTTTCGGATTTGTGACGTGCGTATAGACCTGCGTGGTGAGGATACTGGCGTGTCAGAGCATCTCCTGGATAGCGCGCAGATCGGCACCGTTTTGCAGGAGCGTCGTGGCAAAGGAATGCCGAAGCGTATGCGCTGAAACGGTCTTGATGATATTCGCCTGCAGCGCATAGCGCTTTACCATCTGCGTGATAAAAGCCCGGGTCAGCCGGACGGATTCGTCGTCGAGGTGGGCGTTCTTGATATTTTTCGTATCGAAATTATGCCGGATGAAGAGTGGAGAAAATACATCATCACGCATATCCAGATACCGGGAAATTCGCTCGACGGCACCGGGAGAGAGGTAAACCGTCCGCAGTTTCTTTCACTTGCCGCGCACGGCAAACTCCCGACGAGCGAGATCCACGCGCGCGCGATCCAGCGACACCAGCTCCGAGACGCGCAGACCGGTGGAGTAGATACACTCCAGGATGGCACGATCCCGCACGGATCGGATGTCATCCCCCTCGGCTGTAGAAAAAAGGCGACCGACTTCGTCGAGTGTCAAAAAGCTCACCTGTCGGGACGGCGCTCGCACGAGCTCGAGCGATGTCGGATCCAGTACGGCGTATCCCTCTTTTTTGAGAAATTTCAAAAAAGAGCGAATCGTGATGATATAGGCATTCGCGGTGCGGATCGAGATACCGGTCTCATGCAGAGACAGCCGGAACCGCTCGATATTTTCCCGGGTCAGGGCGGTGATATCGAGGGGAAAATCACGCTCGTACCGGTTTATGCATTCCTCTGTTTGCATATCCAGAAACAAGTACTGAGAAGAAACCGGGGTATCACACTCGCGTACCGAGCGAATACCGGGCGAGAGAAAGACAAAAAACCGAAACAGATGCAGCGCGTATTGTCGCACCGTATGAGTACTTGCGTCACGGCGGAGGCGCAGTGCGGTCAAAAATTCGCGTACGAGAGAGATATAGGAAAACCGGTTTTCGCTCATGAGAGGCATTATGTCCGGATGCCGAAAAAGTGCAAGCTGCAACCTCTCTACGATTATTTACAAAGCGCTGGATGCTTGAGTTTCACTGCAGTTTTCGATATACTGTCGTCGGTAATCGCTCTAAAAACGCCATGGAAATATTTGTAAAAATCCTGTATGGACTCATGTTTTTCTGCATGGGTGTCGCGATCATCCGCTACCGAAAACAGGTCTACGAGTGGACCGGGAAGTTTTCCTGGGCGGAGCGCTACCTCTGAAGCGGCGGGACGGTCATCATAATCATGCTTTTGGGATGCGTGTTTATCTTTCTCTCGATAGCATATCCGCTCGGCGCGCTCGATGGGATGATCGGCGGATGACCCGAGTCCGATGCGCGTACCGAGCTGTCGTCATAATACTTTGCAAATACCCCGAAATCATCTTGTAAAAAGACGACGGTCGGATATAATGATCATCTCTATCGAGAGGATACACGCGAGCGCATTTTTCAAAATCGAAGCCTATGAATAACGAATACATCGCCCACATCGAAGAACTCAAGGGAAATGCCCGATACGAAGAGGCAAAGAGCTTTATTCAGGATCTCTTGTTTCAAAACAGCGACGACTACCGCCTCTATGAGGAGCTTGCCGATATCGCGCTCTCGGAGGGTGATATGGATCGTGCGGAGTCGCTGGTTGCTTTTGCGCAAAATCTCAATACCGAGTCATCCACCGGACTCTATCTGCGCGGATATATCGCTGTATCAAAGGGGAAATTCAAAGAAGGAGTCAAGCTTTTGGAGGAGGCAAACAAGCTCTTTGGTAATAATGCCGAGATCCTGCGAAATCTCGGCTGGGGATACCTCATGATCGGAAAAACCACAAAGGGTATTTTGATCCTGCGTCGAGCGCTCAATATCACGCCCGACGACACGCTCATCATGGAGGATCTGGGCGTCGCACTCATATCAAACGGCGAAACGCAAGCGGGGGAAGAGCTCCTGCGCAGTGCGGGTCGCGAGGATAAAATCGAGGAGCTCAAAACCATCATGCGGATATAGTTTTCGCGTCCATTTATCGCCTCTTTGCTCATGCCGTTTCGGCTCAGTCATATCCATGAGTACGATGCTTTTATCGCGCTCGATATCGGTACGTACAAGGCTCGCGCACTCGTGTGTCGTATCATCGATTCGCGCCTACATATCCTCGCCGCTGCCGCCGTGAAACAGTCGAGAAAAGACATGCAAAACGGAGAGATCACGGATCTGTACGCGGTATCGCGGACGGTGTCGCGTCTGCTGGAGCGCGTCACGAAAACGGCGGGTATCGACCCCCCCGATATCGTCATGTCCATAAATAGCTCGCGTCTGCTGTACGACACGCTGCAGACAAACAGTGTCCGCAGTTGACCGGATATACCCGTCACACTCTCCGAGATCGACGATATCATCGCCAGAGTCGAGGGAAAATCACTCGAGCGACTCCGATCGAAAATTCCTGCCCGTCTGGACATTGCCACCTCGGAGATGAAGCTCGTGACCAGCTCACTGTCGCACATCGCCGTGGACGGACGAAGTCTCAGCAATCCCGTGGGCGCGACCGGGAAAAATATTCGCCTCCAGATCATAAATGTCTTTGTCCCGGTCTCCGAATACTCGGCGCATCACATGATCGCAAAGCGCGTCGGCAAGCACCTGATCTCGCTCGTACCGGTCGGTATGTGTCTGCCAAAGCTCGTGGAGACGAGCGATGATGCGTATTCGCACAATGTATTCGTGGATCTCGGCGCACATAAAACCACCGTCATCGTCGCCCGACAAAACCAAATCCTCGGCATCAATGTGCTTCCGTTTGGATTTTCACTCTTGTCAGAGCATCTGGAGCGTCATACTCGTCTGTCCGCCATCGAGCGCGAGGAGGCGGTCATCCATCCCGAGCAGCATCGGAGCGGACCCTATGCCGAGAGTTTTTCGGAGTTTTATCGGCTGTTTTCGGAGGGGATACTGGTCGCGATAGAGGATATCGCCGGACGCACCATCGCACAAAATTGTTTTCTCTCCGGACTGCCCGTACAAAATCCCCATGTGCTGGATCGGATCGTCCGTGCACTGGATCGCACGCGCATCATCGGATCCGATCGGATCCGGACACACTACGCGTCGCATACGATCTCCGGTGCCGCGTGTCCGCCGGAGTATCATGTCGCCTGCGGACTCGCGACGGTGGGGGAGGAGGTGTGCTTTTTAAAAAAAGATCCCATCGCAAAAATCCTCCGATACGTTATTTACCGCTATGAGTAGCTACCGAGAAATCGCCCTTGCCCGAGAGGATTCGCTACTGGACATCGTCATGCGTATCCGCGAGAGTGCCGGATCGCATCGGGAGATCCGTCTCATACTCGGGGAAAATCCGGTCTTTCGGACCTATCTCCCGGTGCGTCTCCTGCAGGCGGTATTTCCCGATCGGCAGTTTGTCTTCATCGTCTCCGACGCTCATGAGCGCCGCATCGGAGAGCCGCTGGGGATTCGCTACTATACGCGCTCGGATGATATCGAGTTTGAGCGCGAATATACGCGCACGCATATTTTGCGACACAATTTCACTTTTTTCGAATACCTCGCATACGAGGCGAAAAAAACCGCTTTGTGGCTGGCATTTCGCTATAAAAAAAGCTCGAGCCGGATGCGAAGACCGTGACTGTTTTCCGATGCGAATGTCGTACTATTGACAGCGGGATTGCTTGTTTCCGTGGCGCTTTTGTCTTTTATCGTGTATTTCGCGGTTTCAAAAACATTCGTCTATATTGCTCCCGAGCTCACTGTCCGCACCGCATCGCGAAATCTCATCTATCAAGAGGAAAGTACGAACGAGCCAGGTTCGCTCTTTGTCCAGCCAAATAGCATATCGGTACGGCGTGTCGAACACAGTACCTATCTCGAGCAGACATTTGCCACGACGGTCTACGATGCAAATACCGTCAAAAACGCCTCGGGAACACTGCTGGTCATAAATGAGCTCGATATCGAGCAGATATTTCGTCCGAAGACACGATTTATCACCGATGCGGGTATCGTCTATCGCTCGAGCGACTGGATACGGATTCCCGCCGCGAGTACGGGGACGGGGGGCGAGCTGCTGCCCGGCGAGACGAGTATACGGGTCGTGGCGGATATATACGATCAGGATGGCGAGGTCACGGGTGTGCGGGGAAATATCGAGTCCGGCGAGCTGCTGACGATACCGGGACTGCAGTTTAATCGGGACAAGATCTACGCCCGTACCGTCGAGTCGTTTTCATGAGGAGACGATCCGACCGTCCGCATCATCGATACCGAGGAGCTGGAGCGATTTCAAAATATCGCCCTCGAAAAGGTGCGCCTGAAAGCATACGAAGAGCTGAAAGACTCCATCGCCCGTCAAAACGAACAAACCGGAGAGGAGTATGCCATCCTGGGTGTGGACGATATCGTCCGGTACTCTGCTGGCTCGGTGCAGATCCTCGCAGACGCCGAGCCCGGATCGGTCGCCGATGAGGTCTCCATCGCCGCGGATATCACGGTATCGGCATACGCGTATGATCGTCGGGCGGCACGGTTTTATCTGCAGTCGATTGTAAATGAGATGCTTCTTTTCGGTACGGAAAAGCTCATCGCCATCGACGAGGATTCGCTGCGTATCACGACCGTCGTCAGCCGAGAAGGCGAACCGTTTACCATGAAAGCGACGACCCAGCTCGATGCGACGATCTCCTATGATTTCGAGGACGACTCGAATGCGCTCACACAAAAGCTCAAAAATCTCATCCTCGGGACGAGTCACGAGGAGGCTCGCTCCATCCTCCTCAATAATTCGAATATCGCAAACGTCCACATTGATTCTTCGCCGTTTTGGCTCTCGAGTGTCGTGGGCGATCCTGATAATATCGAATTCATCATCCAACGCTAATGCGTATCCTGGCATTCGAGACTTCGTGCGATGACACGTCCGTAGCTCTCTTCGAGGGAAAAAATCTGCTCGCTCTCTCGACGAAATCACAGATCATGCAGCACGCCCAGACGGCGGGCGTCGTCCCCGAGGTGGCAGCGCGCCTGCATGAAAACGTCATTTTCGATGCGATCGATGCGATATTTGCCGAGAGCGGGACGACACTCGCCGAGGTAGAGCACATCGCCTGTACGACCGAGCCGGGACTCATGCCGTCGCTACTCGTGGGGATGACTGTCGCAAAAACACTCGCACACGAGCTCGGCGTCCCGCTCATCCCCGTCAATCACATTCACGCCCATATTCTCGCAAATTGGCTCGAGCGAGAATCCGATGAAATCCCTCTGCCGGCGGTGTGTCTGACGGTGTCCGGGGGACATACCGAGCTGTATCGGGTAGACGATTTTTTTTCGAAAACGACACTCGGACGCACTCGCGATGATGCTGCCGGCGAGGCATTTGACAAAGTGGCAAAGATGCTCGGTCTCGGATTTCCGGGCGGACCTCACGTTGCTGGATACTCTGCGGAGCATGCCAGAGAGTTTCGTGGGATTTTTCCGCTGCCGCTACTCGCACCTGATTCGCTTGATTTTTCATTTTCCGGACTCAAAAGCGCGGTACGCCGAGAGATCGAAATTCGCATGTCGGAGAGAGAATTGACACTGGACGATATCCGCGAGATTTGCCATGAATTTGAAATGCGAGTCGTAGAAATCCTCGTACACAAGACGATGCTCGCAGCAAAGCGAGAAGCCATCCAAAGTGTACTGATCGCCGGGGGAGTGAGCGCAAACGATCGACTCCAGACGAGACTCGCCGAGGAGTGTGAAAAAAACGGGTTGCGATTCTTCGTGCCCGTCAAAAAAATCTACTCGCTCGACAATGCCGCCATGGTGGGGATGACGGCGTATCTGCATATCACGAGAGGCGAGTCCGAGACGAAAAGCTAGTCTATATCTTTGAGTCTTTCCAGCACATCTTCTCACTTCTGTAATCTTTCATAGTTATAATTTATTTCTTCTTCTTCACAAGTCTTGACACCGCCCGACCATTTTGTACGTTCTGATTCTGGTATTGGATCAAGCGTCCTACCCGTATTTGGATCAATCAGGCTACCCGTATGTCGTCGCTCTAAAATGTTTTTTTCATCATCGCATCAATACTCTGTAGTAAATGCCTTGCGCTCACTTGCAGGAACCTCGCGCTCGTAGGAACGATCAGGCTTTTCCGGCATATGATTCGGATGTTAGAAATATAATATACGCTCATTATATCCATATTTTCTAAAGTGCAAATAAAAAGCCCCTCATTCGTGAAAAGCGATTTATTTGTGATGCCGCCATGGTGGGGATGACGGCGTATCTGCAGCTATGCGCACGTAAATCGAGGACGCTCTAATCCAGCTCTCGCAGTCCTCTCAAATCCTCTTCGCGCTCACGTTCTTTGGTATCTAAATCTGGACAATACGGCTCTTTGTAGATATAGCTCGAAAGAGCTTCGCCTCCTCTGATAAGTGCTCAATCTCGAGATACTTCCACTCTACTTTCTTTCTCAGAAGTAACACATCCTTGCTCATCGAGCATCCTCGTAATAATAGAGGGCGATCTTTCTTTATTTCCCATGAGATATCTATAATAATACCGACTTTATAGTATCTTTTTTTTGCCAATTGCAAATCCATCTCTACCCCAAAAATTCTCGATCATAGCATGTCTCACACCAGACGATTTCCGGTCGATCCGGGGCGTAGTTTGTACGCATCTCGGCACCGCATTTCGCGCAGTAGCGCGTATAGAGACGGCGCGGATTTCGCGCCCGAGCACGATCGATATGTCGCTGCTCGGGGTGACGACGGGGGATTGGGAGGTGCTCACTTCTATAGAAATCGAGCTCCTGCGGGATGAGCCGAAACGGTTTTTTTGTGATCTCGCACTCGATCGCCCAGTCCAGTATTTCATCCGGCACCTCTGCACTTGTGTCCGGGAGTGCCGATGCAGGGATGATTTTCTTTGCTTCTGGAGGGGGCGATTCGTAGCCCGACCAGCGAAATCCGCGTGCTGTCGCCTCGTCTTTCGAGAGTGGAAATTCCTCCATTGCCTGTGTCTCATCATACCCGAAAGGGGAGAGCGACGAAGGGAAAAATTCTCCCCACTCGCCGTCGGTGCGCATTTTCTCTATGAGTGTGGCGACGGTGTCGGCGTATGTCTCGGGGGTGTATTGTCGATTGAAAATGCAGTATTCGACATTTACCATACCGACACATCCGAAGCAATGACGACACCCCGTGCAGTTGATAGAGTAGTGGACATCCGAACACTTTCCAAGTGAGATACCGCCGATGCAGCGCGTCGAGTTGCCGCACATGAGGCACTGATATAGCAGCCCGTCAGAGTCGTAGGACATGGAGATATCCATACTGTCAGCGATGCGACCGCATTCGTGGGCATGACGCAGGCGCTTTGCCGAGACGACGTAAAACCCCTCGAATACCTCCGACGAGTCGAAAATCTGATCGCCGGAGCAGTGTTCATGATTCATAGAGGCGACGCACCGATGCGGACGCGACAGTTCAAACGCGGAAAATTTTTCACTAAGCGCGCACCACGCCCGGTATCCGGAGAGTGAATTTCTCATGATCTCATATGCCTGCGGAGAGACCGGCTCATTGAAGACGTGATGACTTTTATTCATGAGACCGAAACATCCAATGCAGTGCTTCAGTCCCGATCCGTACGCGCAGTATACCGCATCGTCCGACGTATCGATATTTCGGATGAAAAAACATTTTCGAAGCATTGCGCCGCTATTGACCTCGTAGCAATACTCCGACTGATCTGCCCACCAGATATCAAATGACCGATGCAGCCGACCACTGCCGACAGAGTACGCACTCTCTGTGAGCTCCATTCCCGAGAAATTCAGATACGCATTTTTAGAGGGTTCGCAGTAGTTGTTGTATTCGGCGTTTTCCATCATGGCATACGCTGCATTCATGAGGGCGGGCTGGGGTGCGGATCGGTACAGATCTGCGATCTGCGTCGTGATAGAGGCATGAAAATTCGGCTTGCGTCAATACGTAAAAGCATCGTAGCGATTGCTCCACCAGTCTTTTTGCGACCAGATCTGGATATCGCTCGTCGGCGCGTGCATGGATACGAGTATCTTGCCGTCGAGCGCGGAGGACTTTTTATAGAGATTTCTGAGATTGAGATGCGAGAGTCGTCGGCGCTCCCGCTCCTCGGGACAGAGCGTCGGACGGGGGAGAGGAAATTTTCGTCAGGCGATGACGGGCGAGAGTCGATCCAGCATATCGATATCTCCCCCGTATATCGGAAACGCAGCTCACGATGCAGCGCAGATCGCGGTTTCGACGAGGGAGTCGGTGGATACGGGAGGCATGCGAATAGAATTATGATAGGGTGATTGTAGCTATTTCTGATCACAATCCAATACAAAGCGATTATCAAAATTGATGATATCTGCGATCGAAACAAGAGCAAAGTCGAATTTATTCCGTACATTTTTAGACCCAAAATTCGGTTCATCTTTCAAGTGCTTTATTTTCTATTTTGCGAATATAGTAATATCTGATATATTTTTTAGCTTTTTCACTGATTTTAAGATATATGCGCCTCGCGACGCTCGATGCACTTCACTGGCTCGATCTCGTCGATCCCGATGACAGTCAGGTCAGCGAGCTGGTAGAGCGCTATGGTTTTCATGAGCTCGATCGAGAGGCGCTCCTGGAGGAAAATCAGCGTGATCGCGTAGACATCTATGATCACTACCTCTTTCTCACGCTGCATTTTCCAAAATACAATCCTGTCACAAAGCGATATATCAGGAGCGAATACAACTTTTTTTTCTCCTCGGATTACCTCGCAAGTGTACACGACTACAGCTCGAAAACGTTTGATCGGATATTTGATCGATACCAAAGAAAGCGCGATCTGCCGGAACGTCCGACGACAGCGCATATCCTCTACGAGATTATCGACGCGATGTTTGATAAAACATTTCGGATGCTCGATAAATTTACAGCGGAAGTCCGACTCATGGAGCGACAGCTCTTTGATCGTCCGGGTATGGATTTCATCGAGGATATCATGATCAAAAAGCGAAATATCGTCACGCTCAAACACCTCATAAAGCCGCAGATCTCTGTCCTGAAGACCCTCGAATATCGGATCAATGTCATGTTTCACGAGGAGATGGAGGAATACTTTGAGAGTCTGCAGGATAAAGCGGAGCAAATCTCTGATGAGATCCGCCTCCTGGAGGAAAACATCGACTCGATGGAGGATACACTCAAATCCTTTTTCGATCTCGAGACAAACTCCACGATTACCTATCTCACGCTCTTTTCCGCGTTTTTGCTGCCGCTTACGCTTTTGACCAGCTTTTTCGGCATGAATCTGGAGAGCGCCCCCTTTTCCGATACATTCGTATTTGTGCTCCTCGTACTGACGGGCGTCATCATGGGACTCGTCATCATGACGTTTGCCAGACGAAAAATGAAGCGACGAGGTATCTTCACTCGAGTATTATCCCGATTTCGATAGCGCCCTCTGTCAGTCCAGATAGTCATCAAACGCAGCGTAGAAATCCCGGTATATCGAAAGATCCTCGATGATGAGCTCGGGCGTGATCTCGTGCATGATACGCGCACTTTCCTCTACAGACAGTAGCTCTGTCGCGGGGACAGCGAGGATCGTACTGCCAGTACCATCCCACTCGGGCTATGGGGAAAATCCCGGCAAGTCCCGGATCCCACGTCGGATCGAGCGCATACCAGAATCCATCCCGTTCATACTCTACGAAAATATGTTCGCTTGCGTCATCGGCGAGCATGTCGAGCAGAGATGTCTCGGCAGCCCGGCACCACTGCAAAAAAAACCGGCACATGCGATACCGTGTCCGGATCCCCAGCGCCTCGAGCTCTCGTCGAGAGTCGTGCGGATTTCCCAGTGCAGCGAGTATCCTCCTCGTCGAGCGAGAGAGGGATGCGATAGGGGATATCGCGAATTTGTGTGAAAATGTCGACAGGTGTCTCTGGCATGGCTGGAGCGGTGATATGCTAAATAGAGGATAATTGACTCGGTGATATTTTCGATATGTATGCGAGAATACTGCGGGAGGAGTGATATGAAGCAAACAAGTAAACAACCTCCTGTCAGGAGACAGGGGGCTTTTATCGCCCTGCAGGCGAGTTTCGAACTGCGTCCGTCCTCACTGTCGTTCGGATACTCTCCATCCACCGGTTAGTAAACCAGTGGTTTTGCGGAGGAATGTATAATTTCGCATTTCAGCGATGCACGGGGAGGGGTACTGCCGAAAATCTAAAACACTTTCCATAATATGACTTATGGAAAGTATTTTACCGGAAAAGAGAATAAAGAGAATTTTGTTTCCAAACATACTACGTATATTCGTATAATCATATACGGCTAATTGTAGCGTACGACTTTTCCTTTGCTATGAAAACGTTTTCTTTGGCTCCCGTGGCGCTCTTTGCCTACGCACGTCCCGATCATCTCCGGCGTACGCTTGACGCGCTATCGAAAAATCGCCTTGCCGAGCAGACGATCGTCAGAATGTACTGTGATGGAGCGAAAAATAGCAAAGATTGAAAATTCGTTGACGAAACTCGTGCAGTCGCTCGATCGGCGTCGGGATTTGCGCAGGTGGAAATCATCGAGCGGGAAAACAATCTCGGAGTCGCGGAAAATATCATCCAGGGTGTCGGTGAAACCATTGCTAAATACTGAAAAGTCATCGTAGTAGAGGACGACATTGAAACCGCCCCTGCATTTCTCGAATGGATGAATGCCGCGCTCGCACACTATGAAGACAATCCGCGCGTGTGGCACGTGACGGGATGGACCTATCCCGTCGATCTCGGCGTGCCCGGAGACGCGTTTTTTTGGCGGGTGATGAACTGCTGGGGCTGGGGTACGTGGGCGGATCGGTGGCAATATTTTCGTCGAGATGTGGAAATGGGGCGCGACTGGAGTGATGAAAAACGCCGACGCTTCAATCTCGACGGCGCGCATGATTTTCACCGACAGCTCCGCCTAAATCGGATCGGACGCATCCGGACGTGGGCGATTTTCTGGTATGCGACGATTTTCGAAAACGATTGACTCTGCCTGAATCCGACACACTCCCTCGTGAAAAATATCGGTCTCGACGGCAGTGGAGTACACTGCACCGGGGACGAGAGCCTCGCGGGCATCCTTGATTGACGCACGGCGCCGAGTCTCGATTTCTCGAGCGTGCCCGTCGAGGAGTCGCGTATCGTCTGCGAGCGCATTGCGCGATGGTATCGGGAGACACAGGGCATTACCCTCAAAAGAATCATCGCGAAACTCCGCAAATTTTTCGGTGTTTAGCAGGATGATTTCCGGACGTCGAGTACGAGACGTTCGAGCATGTCGATACTTTTTTGGAGTGAGAAATAACCCCGAACGAGCGGACGCGTATTTTCTCGATAGGTATCAATAGTTTCAAATATTTGCTCTATCGCCCGTGCGCACTCCTTTTGAAGTGCGTTCTTACATGAATGTTCTTACGAGGATATCCTGCGTTGTGTCAGGAGAGCTATTGCCACAAACTCCAACATCAATGCAAAATCAAGTGCCAGCGGGCAATTCAGAGTTTATCCCGAGAATCCATCCCCGAATTCCCGTGCGATATCATAAAATTTTTGATACCGGCGTTCGAATTTCAGATCGATCATGCCCGTAGGTCCGTTTCGATTTTTTCGCACGAAAATGCTCAAGATACCCTGTCGCTCGGAGTCAATGACTTCTTCGTAGTAGTCCTCGCGATACAGCATCATGACGACGTCAGCGTCCTGCTCGATAGATCCGGACTCCCGCAGATCCGAGAGTACCGGCTCCTTTGACGTACGCGACTCGACCGCTCGCGACAGCTGCGACAGAGCGATGATTGGCACTTCGAGCTCGCGCGCGAGTCCCTTGATACCGCGTGATATCTCACTGATTTCCTGGACGCGATTCAGAGGATTTCCTCCGCTCATGAGCTGCAGATAGTCGATCATCACACAGTCGAGACCCGACTCCATTTTCAGGCGACGGGATTTTGATTTTATCTCCAGGAGATTTCCGAGCGGCGAGTCGTCGATGTAGATATTCGCATGTGAGAGCTCCTCCAGCGCATCCCCCATCCGCGCAAACTCCTCATCCGGCAGCTCGCCCTTTTGCAGGCGCCAGCTGTCGACACCCATGACGGAGGCGATCAGACGATCGGTCAGCTGTTCCTTTGACATTTCCAGGGAAAACACCGCGACGTTTTTCCCGTTCTTTCCCATGTTTTGGGCCATATTCAGCATAAACGCCGTCTTTCCCATGGAGGGACGCGCGGCGATGACGACCATATCCCCCGGCTTGAATCCGCCGAGCATCCCGTCCACACCGGTAAAACCGGCATACGTCATGCCGTCTTTGAGCAGATCGGGATTTTCGTGGATCTCGGCAAATTCTTCGTAGCGAAGATTGAGAATGTCGCGGATATGGACGAGCCGATTTTGGATGAATGTCTGGGTGACCCGGAAAATGGATTGCTCCGTACGTTCGAGCAGTTTATTGATATCCGTTTCCTCATCGTAGCCGTACTGGATGATTTCATTTCCCGCGCGGATGAGCTTTCGGAGGATGCTTTTATTTTTGACGATCTGGGCGTACTGATAGATATTCGCACTCGAGTACGTGGTATCGGCGAGCCCCGCCAGATACGAATTTCCGCCGATATCCCCGAGCACTCCCCTATCGTCCAGCGCCTCGCGCACGGTCAGCAGATCTATCGCCTTGCTTGCGAGGGAGAGCGCGAGCATCGTCTCATAGATTTTCGCATGAGCAGGCTCATAGAAATCCTCGGCGGAAAGCAGATCCGATATCTGCACGATACCGTCCGAATCGATGAGGATGGAGCCGAGGACGCCGCGCTCTGCCTCTGTGGAGTGGGGCGGGACTTTCGCATTCATGGGCGGATACTATACGATATCGGGAGATCGGGACGCGTGCTCGTGTCGGATGCGATCGATGAGCGATCGAATGTCGTGATTGTACGGTTCGAGGTTTTGGATTTTTTCGAGGACTTCGAGGGCTCTCTCATGATCCTCCAGGCAGATATGCGACTCGGCGAGCAGATGCATCATCTCGATATTCGCTGGAAATTTTTTGAGGTATCGCCTTGCCGCTTCGCGAGCCTCCTCGTATTTTTCCAGTGTGAATGCGACACTGGCAAACAGCTCTCTTGCTTCAAAATTTTCCGGATCGATCTCAAGCAGACGCCGATACACCTCGTAGGCGATTTCGTATTTTTCCTGCAGTGCGAGCGATCGCGCGAGTCGCAGATAGATCTCCGGATCACCCGCATACAGGACGATGAGATCTTTGTAGACGAGCTCCGCTTTCGCATGGTCGTTGTTAGCTTCATATAGCGATGCCAGCAGCAGATTGAGATCGCGATCAAATTTATCAATGGAGAGTCCCGCCACCACGTGTACTCGCGCTTCGGCGAGCGCTCCCCGCGCTATTTTGAGTCGCACCAGAGAGACGAGCTCCTGGATATGTTTGCGATCCTCGCGGGAGAGGATGGGACGATTCGAGTGCGGATCGTACCCATCGGGGTCTTCGACTGTCTCCTGAGCATGTCGCTCAAATCGCTCGCGAACCTCGCGCCGCGCATGAAACAGTCTCCATACGCGAATGGCAAAGACCGTCCCGCGTATGAGCACGTATATCGCTATGTAGCCGATATTCACGAGCAGAAACCATACCTCCGCCGTCACAAATCTCGCCGAGTAGAGAAACTCCATGATACACCGCAAAAAAACGTTTGGTCGGATTATAGCGATTTCTACGAGACGCGCAAACGAAAGCGGAATTACGCTTCTTGTCGCTGTGTTCGTCGATTTGCATGCCTCGATCGAAGTAGCTTTGTATCCTGTGCGATCGTCGCTTTGCAGACAGGTTTTTTGCATTTCGTGTCATTGATTTGTTTGCATTTCGAGAAAATATTTGTATGCTTGCTGCTTCGGCGTAAAAATCGTGTGTGGTTTGTTTTTTTGAAACAGCATCCTGGCGATAGTCGCCGAGGAGTCTGACGATATCTCATTCATGATCAGACGCACTGTATTTGATAGCTTTTTTTTGTATGTCCGAAATACCTAACGACGAGGGATTTGAAGCGTTCGGTCTCGATGCGCGCTTGCTTGCGAGTGTCCGAGATCTCGAGTTTACGGTGCCGAGTCCGGTCCAGCGCAAGGCGATACCGCATATCATCGAGGGGCGTGATGTCATCGCGCAGGCGCAGACCGGTACGGGAAAAACCGCCGCATTCGGTCTGGGAGGACTGCACCGCCTCCGGGGAAACTGCGGTGTGGAAATGCTTGTCATCACTCCGACTCGCGAGCTTGCAAATCAAGTCGGCGAAGCAATCACGAGCTTTGGAAAGCATAAAGGGATACGCAGTGTAGTCGTATCCGGCGGACAGGCGTACGGACGTCAGATGTCGGCGATTCGCTCGGGGGCTTCTGTCGTGGTCGGGACGCCGGGACGCCTCCTGGATCTGCTGGAGGGCGGACGTCTGGCTCGAGAGCTCGCACCGCATATCGTCGTACTCGACGAGGCAGACGAGATGCTCGATATGGGATTTATCGATGATATTCGCGCTATCCTGTCACACCTGCCGTCGGATCGCCAGACGCTCTTGTTTTCGGCGACGATACCCGAGGCGATCAGAAAACTGTCGCGTGATTTTCTCTCAGATCCGGTGACGGTCAGCGTCGTACCGGAAAACGCCGCAAGCACCAATCGCAATATCGACGAGCGCTATCACGTCATCGAAGAATCCGAGCGCGACGAGGCGACCATACGCGTCATCGAGAGCGAACGACCGGAAAAGATCATTATCTTTTGTCGGACGAAAAGCGAAGTCGATCGACTCGCCACACTCCTCATCTCCCGAGGATACTCGGCAAAGGGGCTGCATGGCGATATGGAGCAGCGCCAGCGCGAGCGAGTCATCGCCGATTTTCATGCCGGACACATTCGCGTACTCATCGCTACGGATGTCGCCGCTCGCGGACTGGATGTGCGCGGCGTCTCGCATGTGCTCAATTTTCATATCCCCATGGAGCCAGAGAGCTACGTCCACCGCATCGGTCGCACGGGGCGCGCGGGGGCGCGCGGTGTCGCCGTTACATTTGTCACACCTCGGGAACTGCGATCGCTGCAGGCGATACGATCTCAGCTCGGAAATACCATGTCTCACCGGCTCGTCCCGACACTCTCGGAGATACAAACCGTCAGGGGTAATGCGCTCCTGTCGGCGATCCGTGAGCGATCGGAGGATGAGGTGGATGCGAATGTACTGCTTGAGACATTGTTTTCGGAGCTCGGCGCCGAGCAGACGGCACGACGTCTCTTTTCCCTCCTGCTCGCCCGTACGCGTGCAAGCGGTCCGGAGCGGGTCGGGCTGTTTGGTCGGCGTCTCGATGAGTTTTTGCATCGGCTCGAGCATCCCGCGCGTCCGCGTCGCAGTGGAAATTTTTCTCGCAGAAATTTTCGCGGACCGAGACGAGGCGGATGATACCGGGGAAATGCAAGCAGAAATATGTGAAACAACCGCTAATCATCCATCGGAAAACCAGACGAAACAATCCACATCTCATCCATGCGGATATCATGCGATTCGCGTGCGACCGTCGCCAAACACTGAAAATCATACCCCACGCCGATTTTTTTGATACCGGTATTTTCAGCGAAAAACCGGTCATAGTATCCTCCGCCCCGTCCGAGACGGTATCACTCCGGGTCAAATGCGAGACCCGGCACGATCGCGATCTGGATGGATGAGCCGGAAAATACCGGTCATACCGGTTCGTGGATGTCGTATTTTCCGGTGCGAAATTCGCTGGAGCCAGTCACTCGTACCGCCTCCATGCGTCCGTCGCGGACACGCGGGAGGAGTACCGTCAGGTCTTCGCGTGATGCTACTGTGTCGATGAGTCTATATGTAGCGATCTCGTCGGGGAGACTCGCATACAGGAGTATGGTACGAGTGTTTGCGCTTTCGACTTTTTCCAGGCATCAGTCGAGCAGCGTCTGCTCGGCACGCTCTCTCGCACGCGGATCAGTGCGGGCGAGTCTCTCCCGCATGTATCGACGGATTTCCGGTTTTGATTTGAGATTTCAGCGCATGAGTCCAAAACGTAAACCCCGAAACTACGCGAAA
>JANQGT010000014.1 GCA_028277205.1 Candidatus Altimarinota bacterium | reverse complement strand
AGACAGCTGCCGATGGACAATCGTCACCCCTCCGACTCGCCATCATCGGTCGTCCGAATGTCGGAAAATCGAGCCTCTTGAATGCACTTTCCGAGACGGATCGCAGCATGGTCCGCGATATGCCCGGTACGACGCGCGATCCCGTGGATACGCTGGTCTGTCATGCGGGACGCGATATCCTCCTCGTGGATACCGCGGGCATCCGTCGCGCTGGGAAGATCGGCATGTATACGATCGAGTCATGGAGTGTCATGCGCTCACGCGAAGCGCTTGAGCGTGCCGATATCGCAGCACTCGTCATCGATGCCGAGGAGGGCGTCACGCACCTGGATCAGGCGCTCGCGGGCGAGGTGGCAGAGATGAAAAAGGGACTCATCGTCGTCGTAAACAAGTGGGACAAATACCTCCAAAATCCCGATCTCGATCCTGCGACCGCCGTCGATCGCTTTCTCTCGATCCTCAGAAATCGGCTTGATTTCGCGTCGTATGCCGTGCCGGTGTTTACCAGCGCCGTATCGGGAAAGCGTATTTCTGAGATTCTGGAAAATGCCGTACGTATCGAGACGGAAAGAAACAAGCGCATTACCACCGCCGTGTTCAATGATTTTCTTGCGCAAGTGACGCTGAAGCATCCGCCGACCGGAAATAGAAAATCGCACTCGCCAAAGATGTACTACGGTTCGCAGGTCGATGTCAGTCCTCCGCGATTCGTCATCAGTGTCAATAATGCAGCACACTTTCACTTTTCCTATCCGCGCTATCTGGAAAATCAGATCCGTCATGTATTTGGATTTCACGGGACGCCCCTGGATATCGAGCTCAAAAGTCGGGAGAGTCGCTTTCGAAAGGGATAATGCAGGAATGATAATTATGTATTGACAAAAAAATATCCGTGGATAGTATCCGATTTCTTGACACTTCACTATGGATACTCTTCGATCTGCTCCACTGTGTACGATGATCTCGGAGGGCATGCGATCTCCTCTCGTCGTATGAGGGACGGCTCTCGCGATTGCCGCTATTCTCGGTCTTGCCTGAGAATGACATCTTGATCAACAACTCTTTGCATATACGGGTATGGGGTGGTGAGCGACCGGACCCGATGACGGGATGGGCATAGTCTCCAGTATCGCAGAGACACTGCCGGAGTCCCGGGCGTGCCGAGCATGCCTGATGCTTGCGACTCAGCTTGGATTTGTCGGAGCATTCATGGGATTCATGCGATTTTTAGCGCACCGGTATCCTCACGTTCCTGCTTCATAGTCCGGTATTGGGATCGTATATCGCATATGTGAAACCGGTTTTCGTGCGAGTGCGATTTCGACATATCGCCTCGAAATGTGAAAAATCTGTAAGAAACAAATCAATAAAGACCGGCTTTTATGAGTTTGTGAAGATATTTTTAAAAAAACCGGTTTTTCTGCTATTGACCCGGGATGAAAAACCGATACTTTGAGAATGCCCGTGAGGGTATTTTCAAAAGTTTTCCACATTTTCTCCACAGTCGAGTGCTCGAAAATGCAAATGCAAGAGTCTTTCATCATACTCCCGTACTCATGTCGGAGGTCGTCTCGGGGTTGGCGCTCGATGCCTTTACAGAGCCAAAAACGGTGGTGGATGCGACGCTCGGACTCGGTGGACATTCGTGCGAATTTCTCCGTCATCTCGGCGCATGAGATACGCTCGTCGGGATCGAGCTTGATATGCAAAATTTTGAGGCGGCACGATACTCGCTCACAGAATCATCACAGACCATCCCCGCTGAAAATCGTGCGAATATTCACTGTATTCGCGGCTCGTTTGCCGATATTGATGCGCACCTTGCAGACATTGACATCACAGAAATCACGCATATGTGCTATGATCTGGGTGTGAGCAGCGCCCATCTCGATGATGGCGCGCGCGGATTTTCCCATCGAAAAACCGGTCCGCTCGATATGCGATTTGACCGGACGGGCGCGCGCCCGACTGCATCACAGTGGCTTCGCAGTCAGGAGATCGACACGCTCGCCACGGCACTCGCCCGCTATGGAGAGGAGTCGCATCCGTATCGGATGGCTCGCGCCATTCTCGCGGCTTTTGCCCGGGGAGACATCCAGACCACTGACGATCTGTACCGGACTGTCACGCAGATATCCCGGGATCCGAAGAGTCCGACCCGGGTTTTTCAGGCGATACGCATCGCCGTGAATGACGAGCTGGATGCGGTCGCGACCTCTCTCGAAAAGGCGCTTTCACTGCTTGCGCCCGGCGGTCGGATCGCCGTCATATCATTTCACTCCGTGGAGGATCGCCTCGTCAAGCAGCTTTTTTCCCGATATACGACGGATGAGCGCGACGAGCTGACCGGGCAGACCGTCCGTCGCGCCCGGTTTTCCCGGGTAAATACAAAGCCCATCGTCCCGAAAGACCGGGAGATCGCAGCAAATCCCCGGGCTCGCAGCGCGAAACTCCGGATCATCGAAAAACGCACCGACGCTTCCTAATCCGCCAAAGCCTATGCACGCGCAGGTACTCGTCCTGAAAAAATCTCGTACTCCGTTTTGCTCGGATCGAAAAACCGCGCGCGAGCATTTCATGCTCACATTCACACAGACGTATATCCTCTGCCTCATTCTCATCGGACTGCTGGGCGTCTACTACGTCTGGTCGCTGAATACCAACGCGACGAAATGATACGAGATACGAAATCTGGAGATCGAGCGTCAGACCCTCCGGCACGAGGAAAATCTCCTGTCTATCAAAATCGCGGAGATCGAGTCGCTGGACTCTGTCGGATCGCACGAGCATATGCGCGCGATGCAGGTCGCCGAGGATCGCGAGTTTCTGGTGGTGGGGGATGTGTACTATACGTATCGGGAGTAAATCTGCTTAGTATGATTCTGATGATAATAACACTTTCGATGTCACGAGTAAATCGAGATATATCCAAGCGATTGGTAAAGACTTTGCCTCGCTATTGAGAGTCTAAACGGTAAGTCCGACAGGTGTATATTGCTTTTGTACGTGACTTACTCGGCTATTCGACAGGCTTTTTCTTATATCCTTTTGTCGCTATAGTATATCTACTACGCCTACACCAATGCCAAAAACACAATATTCAAACGCTTGTACGATGTTCGCGTTTATAGACACTCTTTATACGTCTGAGTGTACTTTAGAAGTAAAGACTCTTGAAGATATTCAGGTATAGATTCGTGATGCAATGTATCAATTTGTAGCAATAATTTGACAACTTGATTGATATCAACTGTGATCGCATCACGAATAGTGAGATTTTGTATGAATTTCTTTAAAAATCCCAGCTGCCTTTCAAACTCGACGACTGCGTATAGTTTATGACCGTACTCTCAAAGAAATTTCCCCGGTCGGTATTCGGGTCCTGCAGGCGCTCGAGATGTTTGTACGGATTGACGATCGTGTCGGGGTAGAGAGGCGCGACACCGAGCCGCTCCAGTCGCTCGTTTGCCAGCCACCGCGTGTAGTCGGTCGTCGTCTCTCGGCTGATACCGACGATATCATCGCCCAGGATGTGATGTCCCCACGCGATTTCCTGGCGCACCGCCTCCTCAAACATTTCGTGGATGAGTTTTTCATCGTACATTTCCGGAAATTCTTTTCGGATTTCCTTGATGATATTTGAAAAAATAACGACGTGTGTGAGCTCGTCCCGGCGGATGTAGGCGATCATGCGTCCGGTCGCGGGCATTTTCAGAGCATCGACGAATGTGTCGAAGAGTGCAAAGCCATTGTAAAAATACAGCCCCTCCAGCAGATAGTTTGCCACCATCGCACGGAAAAAATTGGCGTCTGAGCTCTCATCCAAAAAGTCCTGATAGATCTGTCCGATGTACCGGTTTCGCTTGAGCAATACCGGGTCCTCCCGCCAAAAATAGTAGATATCGTCGCGCTCGTCCGAATCGACGACGCTCTCGATGATGGTGGCGTAGCTCTGCGAGTGGATCGCCTCCTGGTACGCCTGGATGGAGAGGATGAGATTGACCTCGGGGCTCGTGATATAGTCGGAGAGGTGGGGGAGATTGACGGTCTGGATGGAGTCCAGAAACGTGAGAAAGGAAATCACGCCTTTGTACGCGCGCTGCTCGGCGGGAGTCAGCATCTCGCGAAACATGCGCGCATCGTCTTTGAGTCCGGAGACCTTTTCCGGTACCCAAAAGTTTCCGATCATCACCTGGTACATGCTCTTTGCCCAGGAGTATTTGACCGCATTCAGATTGAAAAGACCGGTCGTATTTCCCTTGATGATCGAGCGATTTGAGACGTCATCTCGTCCATACTCGTTGAATATGAGCGACGGCATCATAGCCTCGTCTTGGGGGTTGTGGGGGGTGGTTTGTGGGGACATGGGGGAGAGAGATTATTAGACTATATATTATTAATATGTATACGATGGATATTTCCTTTCTCAGGAATTTCAGAAAAGCACCACTTTATATCCAATTCATTTTCATTCATTTTCATATTATGATTTGCAATACTTACAGTGTATGCTTTCCCTGGTATGAGTGAGAAAGGAAATATCTCAATAAAATTTGGTTTAGAAGATATTGTAATATTGTGTCGTAATGCTTCGTGTTCTTTGTAATTTTTTTCAAAAATACATCAGTTATCTCCCTGATGCTCTATTACATCCCAGTAAAAAATTTCATCAGGAAATCTTTCCAGGAATTGCTTCCTGGTACTAAAACGTTTTTCTGGAAATATAAGTATTAAACTTTCAGCAAAGTCAGTTGTTAGCACTGTTGTCCTGCCTATGTTTTTAATCAAAACCAATATCTTATCGAGTGGGACTCAGCTTCTTGAAACTGGTGCGTTGATAATTGTAATTTCTATAAGCTTATTGTTTCTGGTAGCCAAGTAGTGTTGAAAATAAGATCAAACTAGCGCCGATGTTAATCAAAGAGCTCCTCCAACAAGTGCCGATATTACCTGTTCCATACTCATTATTAGTTTAGTCATTACCCACTACAACTCACACAATTATCCTTGCTCTCCGCCTCCCCCGAGAGCGACCGCACATAGTAGACGGTCTTGATGCCTTGCTCCCACGCCTTGAAATAGTAGCCATACAGCATCTGCGGACTGACGCGCGACGGATCGATCATCCACTCAAAGCTGATCGCCTGATCGACCCAGCGGTAGATCACGGACATCATATCGATGACGTCGTTCATGTCCATGTGGACGTATTCTTTGTACAGCCAGAAATTCGAAGCATCGAGGCGCGGGGCGACGCGGACGGTGGGGGAGGAGAGATTGGTCTCTACAAAGTACTTCTTATAAATCGGCAAAAGTGCTGCGGTCGTGCCCACGAGTCATGCCGTGGAGGTATTTGGAGCGGGGGCGGTGTGATAGGAAAATCGTACGCCGTACTGCTGCATATCCGAAAAGATATCTTTCCATCGCTTGGCACATTCCTTGTCTTGCGCTTCTTTTACAAAGTCTTCTTCGGTGCGTCCGAGCAGCATCCCCCGAGAGTAGTCGCTGCCGTCGTAGAGCTGATAGTGTCAGCGCTCTTTTGCCAGATCTACCGATGCCCGGTAGGTGGCGAGCGCATACCGCTCAAAGAGATTTCGGACATACTCGCGTGCCTCGGCGGAGTCGTAGGCGTATCCGTTTGTAGCCAGGTGCTCTGCCATACCCAGGTAGCCGATACCGACCGATCGGTAGCGCATGGAGGTATGCTCCGCTTCCTTGATCGCGTAGTAGTTGAGATCAATGACATTGTCCACGATGTGCATCGCCACCTCCAGGATGTCGTCGATGGTTTTCGGATCGTGGACTTTTGCGACATTGATAGAGGCGAGATTGCACGTGACGAGATCTCCTGGGTCGTACCGGAGTACGATCTTTCCGTCCTCGATCGTCTCCTCGATAAACCGGGTCGGACTCATATTTTGCGCGATCTCGGTACAAAGCTGGGTGGAGTAGATATTTCCGGTGTGCCGGTTTGGATTGAGGCGATTGACCGTATCCCGGAAAAATACGTAGGGCATACCGGTTTCGACGGTAGCTTTGAGAAATTTTTTGAAGAGATCTTTTGCCTTTACGACGGTCCTGAGCTCCAGTCTCTCGTCCTGCTCCATGGCTTCATACTCCGCCTCAAACTCTTCGCAAAATTTGTCCTGCAGCCCGTAGCCGTAGACTTTTTTTATCTCGTGCGGATCAAAAAGCGTCCAGTCGCCATCATCGCGCACCCGCCGCATGAAAATGTCCGGGACGCTCATTGACGGGAAAATATCAAATGATTTTGCGCGAATGTCACCGGTCTCCGTCTGCAGATCCAGGTAGTCGTAGATGTCGCGATGCCAGGCGTCGAGTGTGACAGAGATCGCACCGATGCGTGAGCCGAGCTGATTGACGGCGACGGCGGTATCGTTTATGACTTTGATCCAGGGTGTCACACCGCCGGATGCTCCTTTCGCGTAGCGGATGGAGGCGCCGCGAGAGCGGACATTTCCCATGTAGATGCCGAGTCCTCCGCCGAATTTCGAGACCTGCGCCATATTTTCCACGGCATGATAGATGCCTCGCAGATCGTCGTCCACGCTGATTTTGAAACAGCTCGAGAGCTGGTGGTAGTTTGTCCGGGCATTCAGAAATGTCGGGGTGGGCAGGGAGATTTTTTGCTGCGAGCAGGCATCGTAGATGCGAAATGCAAACTCCAGACGCCGCTCCGCCGGCTCCGGGATCGCCAAAAACAACGCCGCGCTCATGTACGCCTCCTGCGGGAGCTCGCGGACAAATTTGTTTGGATTGAGGAGATAGCGCTTGTGCAGGGACAGGATCGTCGTATACGTATACTCCATGTCGGTCTGGATACGAAGATGTTCGCCCGCTTTTCGGATGTCGTCCTCGCTGTAGTACTGGTAAAAATCCCGGTAGTAGAGCCCCTCCTCGATATAGGTGTCCATGAGCGCCCGATAGGCGTCGGGGGTGTAGATCTCGGCATGCGTGATGCTGCGATTTCGCGTTGCTTGTTTGTACAGGTCAAAAAGCTGAAACCGCGCGGCAAGCTCCTGCCAGGCGATGTTTTCCACCGTGATGAGATCCAGACACGTCTTTACGAGCAGACGCAAAATGTCTCGTGTTTTGATATTTTCCACGAGATTTTTTTTGAATGCCTCCATGAGCTCCTCAAACGAACAAACGTCCTCGTAGCCCTCGGCGGCACGCTCATACAGCGCATAGATTTTTTCTATGTCAAATACCTCTTTTGATCCATCCGCTTTTGTGACCTTGAGCGCGTTTTTTTCAAATTTTTTGACGAGCTTTTCTTGCTTTTCGGCGCGCTCCTCTTTGCGCTTTTCGCGGTAGAGGATGTAGTGTTTGGCGACTTCGTATTTATTAAATTTGACGAGATTTCGCTCCACGATGTCCTGGATGTCCTCGACACCGGGCACTCGATTGACGAATATTTCGTCAAAGACGTGATCGACGTCCTTTATGACAAAGTCCGTGACGACGGGAATGATATCTTTATTGGTGTCGCTGACCGCATCAAACGCTTTTTCGATAGCGCGCTCGATGCGCTCCCGGTCAAAGGGGACGACCTCTCCATTTCGCTTTTTGACCTCGGATACGCTCATAGAAAAAATCGGATAAGAGACAGAAAAAAGTCGCACAAGATTGGCAGCATTTCTACCATATCTTGTATTTCTTTTTATAATCCGACACCATATAGAGTCAAATTTTTTTGCTGACTTTTTTCGCGCTTTCGTTTGCAATCGGCTATTTCTCCCCTATAATTTCTCTTTGCCTTTTTCGTATTCGTATGCGTGTTTCGGTGCTTCGAGCGGTGTGAAGTCTTGCGGTGTTTTTTTTCTTTGGCGTCGTATCCGTCTCGGCGTATACCGATGACGAGTGTCGCAATCTCTATGGCAATGACGCGATCGCAAAGGGATTTTCCTCCTGCGGGTGTCGTGAGGGATTTGTATTTGGATTTCGCACGCTCTACTACGACGATACGCCCGTACGCCTGAAGCGCTGCGTCCCCGCCGAAGAAGGATGCCGTTCGGCGCTCGGTGATCATGCGTACTACGATGATGAGACGGAGCGATGTCTCTGCGGTGAGGGCTTTATCCTGGATGATCGCAGCGACGGACTGAGCCGGTGCGTGCGCGCGCAAAACTACTGCGAGCGTCACTACGGTACCGAGAGCTTTTATGATGCGGATATAGACGGGTGTGCCTGTCGCGACTCCGAGCTCGCGCCGACCGATCGCGGAGGGTATGCCTGCATGACGTGCGCCGATCGCTTCGGAGTAAATAGCTGGCTCGATCCCCGGACGGGTGCGTGCGCCTGCAAAGCCGGGTACGCCCTCAATCTCTCGGAGACGCGATGCATGCCAAAGCCCATCCAGCCCGTCCCCGCCGAGACGGAGGTGAGCCTCGTCCTCTACGAACGGGTGGATCGCCTCATCGATCGCTACCTGGTCATCATCGGCAGTCGTCCGAGATACGAGCAAATTGCGCTTTTGACGCAAGTGGCGGAGCGTGCCGACGAGCGCATCGAGACGACCGACAGCGCACTCAAACGAGATGTATACACCTATTTTCGAGATCGGATTTTACAAAAAATCGAGATGCTCAGACCGTAGAGCGTACTGTGATAATGCCATTTTTAGCTGTATCATGGCAGTGTATCATCGGGCGTGTCTTTCGAAACTCTCTGACGTGTTCCGCAGAGTATGCTGTATCGTGGCAGTGTGTCCATCGGGCGTATCCTTTGGAGTGTCGTCACGTCTGAGAGGTATGGATATTTCAATGCGAAAACTCGTGTTGCAAGCCCGAGAGAATTTTCAAGAAATGCGAATTTTTCCCGATTCCCCGATTATAAATTCCCCCGAAAAGCTACCGGTTTACTAACCGATAGATGGAGGGTATCCGAACCATAGTGAGGACGGACATAGTTTGAAACTCGCCCGCAGGGCGATAAAAGCCCCCTGTCTCCTAAACAGGAGGGAGTTTACTGATCGCCGGTTGTTTCTTTCGTTTGCTGAAAATACCGCTCCCAAAATGCCCGAGCCTCCTGCAGGCGCGCTATCACCGCTTCGTCGGATTTTCCCGCCGAAAGCTCGCTCGGACTGACACGCAGGACAAACTGTCCCGCATAGCCGGCATCGCGCATTTTTATCAGTAGACTCTCGAGCGGCGCCTCGCCCGCTCCGGGAAATATGCCGGTTTTCGCGCCCGAGCGGTCGGACAGATAGACCTGCTTGACGGTTTTTCAAAGCAGGGACGATGACTTCAAAAGATCAATGCCGCTCTCGGGATCCACGCGCGAGACGTCCAGTACGGTCGCCCCTGTCGTTTTTTTGATCGCCTGGAGGGTGGCATCGCGATACTCCGGGATGACGAAAAATACCGTTTTCGGCTCGACGTTTGCCACGGCGCGGAGGGGTGTCTTGCGCTTTTTTTTGGCGGTCTCCGGGAGGCGCAGCGTAAACCACTCGATGTCTTTTTCAAATCGGGTGGGAGGAAAATACGTGATATGTTTCACCCC
The DNA here is from genome assembly GCA_028277205.1 of Candidatus Altimarinota bacterium. GTDB lineage: Bacteria > Patescibacteriota > Gracilibacteria > BD1-5 > UBA2023 > JANQGT01. The sequence goes on along the minus strand of JANQGT010000014.1, from coordinate 39,087 downwards.
CAGGGCTTCGACACACGACTCGATACGCTCAAACAACTCCACGCTCATCCCGCGCTCGGGAGCTGTGACGCTCTCGATGCAGACGCCGCATTCCTCGGCGATGCGCGTCGTATATCCGGCATCGAGCGTGTCATGGTTTGCGGGATCGATATCCAGATTTACCATGTGAAATCCCGCATCCCGCACGAGGGAAAAAGCGTGATGGAGTCCGTAGCCCGCGAGGCTTCCCGTAGAGATGATCATCGACGGTGATACAAAGTCTTTTCTCCAGTAGTATAGCAAACCCGGACTGTAAACGCAAAAAACTTCACGATTCTTTCATGGACATTTTATCCTGTCGGGGTATACTCGTGTTTAGCCTTTTTTTCGTTATCGCATGTTTGAGTCAAAACGTATCTTTCCCGTCATTCTCATCATCACGACGGGGGTGTCGGGAGTCGTGACGCCTGCCGTCTTTGCGCGCACACTTCCTCGGACGTTTCCTCAGAATATCGAGCTTTCCGAGACGCTCTCCGAGGAAATCCCCGAAGCCTCGGAGATCGCCCATCCTCGGCTTGCCGATCTCGCTGAAAAGCTTCTCGATATGCGACAGGATGCCATCGATCAGGTACTGCCCAGCTCGATCGAGCGCTCGATCCTCGACGAGGACGAGCGAGCCCGCCGCGAGATGTATCTGCTGGCTCATGACGAGGGAATACGCGCGCTCATAGCGATCCTCGAACGCCTCGATACGAGTGTCGCCCGCGGCGATCGCGAGAGCGGCATGCGGTATATCGAGCTGTTTTCTCGGGGAGTGAAAATGCTCTTTTCGGCGCGGGAAGTGTACCGGAGCGTCCGTACGTCCGATCATATCCGGGCGCATCTCATAGATCATGTCGTTGCCGAGGACGATATAGAGTTTGCTCGCATGCTGGACACCACGCTCATGCGAGAGGGCGTGTATCACGAGTTTCTGGAGCGCCTGTCTCAGAAAGCACCGGGATTTGACATGACGCCTCTCTCCACTGTCGATGCCGATACTCCCCGCAGTCCTCTGACGCAGAGCGAGCTTTTGGTGTCGGTCGATGAGCTGTTATCACTTGGTGCGAATGCTGATTTTTTCCCACTGCATTCCTACGCCGAGGCAAATAATCTCTATCCGAAAAGCGTAGACGCTACGGGACTCTCGTCGGTGGACGGCGAGACAGCTGTAGGCGTCACGTGGCGTGCACTCGTCAGTCGCGAATTTGATGATGCGCGCTATACCGCGGATATCGGTGCCGCCTACCTTTTGTATCTGTATTTTCTCTCGCTCTCGGATCTGCGGCTCGCCGCCGCCGAGGACATGCGGGATACTGATACATCGGTCGAAATCGAGTGAGACGACGAGGGTCAGGCAGTCGCCGATACGGACGATGAGACGGATGACCAGGACGACGATACGGTGGATATCTCCGGACAGGAGTCGGACGAGCCAAATTTTCAAATCGTGGACGAGCGAACCTACGAGACGCTCGGGACGCTGCAGATCCAGGTGTCGGGAGAGCCGTTCTTTGTCCGGGGGATTTCTTTTGCGAATATCGCGACGCTCTCCGGATCGACCGTACTCGATCGCACGACCGGATTTGTCCCCGCCATCGCTGCGACGGGCGACGTCTGAGCCTATAAACAGCTCGGGTCTCCCGGCGACTACGTGATCGATCAGAGCTCCATCCCCATAGAGGATGCCGTCATCGAGATCCGCGCTGCCGATGCGAGCGACTACGAGCCGCTTGCGTTTCTAGAGTATCAGAGCGGACTCCTGTATCGTATCGCCGCCTCGGATCGCAGTGATGATGGAGAGCCGTTTTCAAATGGCGCGATCGCCAATACCGACGTCACGCTCGAACCCGGTATCAACTCCATACGTCTGCGCGCGAAAGTGCGCCGTCCGACATCCGACAATGATCTGTCGGGACAAACGCTCAATTTCCTGCTGCACCGACTCGTGCTCGAGTGAGCTGCCTCGCGTGTTCGCCGGGATGTTTCATTTCGTCTGGATGAGGCGTCCGCCGGTATGATCTCGCTCTCCGATTCGCTGTTTACGCAAAAAGTTTTACGCGCGGACATTCCATTTATGAGCGTCCCAAATCCCGTCTCGGGCACGCTCATTCCCGGAGATCAGGACATTTTCCGGTTTCGCATTGACTCGCTCTCGGGAGGCGGGACGACCATTCGCCGGATCGTCTTTCGTATTCGCGGCGAGCTCGACGATAGCGCACTCGTCAATGCCTCGTACGATTCTTCCGGTGTGCCGGCTCGAGCGAGTTTTTCATGAGCGAACGGAGGAATACTCGACTCGTTTCGTCTGATCGCAAACGGTGTCGATCTCACCGCCTCGGCGAATCTGCGACTCTATGCCCTGCACTCGGACTCGCAAAACTATCTCGTCGCCGACATTTCGTCGGGGTATACGATCTCTGATGAGACCGTATTTACCCTGCGAGCGCGCACCGAGCGCATCCGGGATAATGATTTTCTCGTCGTCGATATTCCCCGTCTCGCCGGCACCGCACTCATCACGGCATCACCGGAGGATATAGATCCGCTCCCGACGAGCGTGGACGATATACCACAGGCGAGCGTCATCTGGTCGGATCGGATGTCCTCTGCGCACGGTCCGGACTCCGACGACTATACAAACGAGCAGCATCTCGGTGATGGCGCGACTGTGCTGCCGACGCAGTCGCTGACGAGATAGGTAATGGACCAAAAGAATATCTGGGAATTCTTTCGATTTCGGAGTGTCTGGATTTTTACCCCGACGTTTCAGATTGTTACATGGGCGTTTTGAAAATCGGCAAGTCGAGATCAGTCCTCCTTATCCTCTCGAAAGCACACTCCCGAGCCGACACTATCGCCCGTCGACAATCTCCGCTCCCGAAAAGTCATACCCCCGGAGCGTGAGTTTTCCCTGACCATCCGTGCGGGCGATCCAGATCTCAAAGGGATCGCGATCGAGCGCCGTATAGCGTTTCCAGTCAAACAACTCATCAATACCCTCGGGATCAAATGCGGGGATGAGTGCCTCCATGTCAGCTTGTTCGTGGGTATATTGCTTTCATTCATCGGACTCGGGCAAAAACTCTCGCGCTCGGATGAAGTGCGGATTTCTCGCAAGCAGACGCATCGCCTCGCGGGGATTCTGGAAAAAGAGGGTCTGCGCGTAGATATGAGCTGCTCCCTGAAACTCGACGATCGGTCCCTCGGGGATCCCCAGACGCTCCCGATTTCGGGCGAGCCATCGGAGTTTTAGAGCGCAAATCGCATCAGAGAAAAGTCGTGTATAGCTTCCGTATTCTCGCCCTGTTGGGAGATCGCGAAGCGCATTTTCATCATCAAAGAAACGCGTATGAGTTCATTTGATTCAAAAATCTCGCAGCGCCACAAAATTTTCGAAGAAAACGAGACTCCGAAATGACATATCCTTGAGGATGCGAAATATCTTATACCGGTCAACATCCCTTTGATAAATCGCCGGGTCAATATCCATGAGATAGCGTACAAATGCAAGACCAAACTGGGGGTCATATCTCGGATAGGCAACATTATTCATTGGTATTCAGATAAAAGTCGAGTCTGATTTATCGAATGTCCCACGCGATTCATCCCGAGGATCAATCTCCGCGATCCGGATATCGGGATTGCGCTTCGCAATATCTCGCGCGAGGAGTCCATATCAGACATCACGACCAGTCCCCGCAACATTCCACAGCGCTAACAATGATCCCCCTATAGATTTATTCGAATGCGGCTCTAACATGATCATTGACGCCTGCTCACCGATCGCGACAAATCGATCATGATGGGCTCTCGCATAGGAATTGTCACGACGTGCATCATGCTTGTATCCGACTTTGAAAATATCCTGCTCTCCGTCTCGCACCCAGACAATTGGCAATGTATAGAGATGATTATCCCATATGCAGTCGATATCCTCTCCACATGTCGTCTGCGCCTCTCGACGCATATCCTCGCGCCAGTCATATGCCACCCTGATTATCTCAAAGGTTTTTCGTTTCGGATGATCCTCGGGCAGGTGTTCCCATGCCGATCGCAGAGTCTCGTAGTGCCGTTCAAACTCCGGATGCTCCGTAAATGCCACCTCGATTTTCCCGTCCCGTCCGATGAACGGACCCGTGAGCGCGTCAATCGCACACTGGACCTCGATCTCCTCTCGGAGCGTTTCTCTCGCTCTTTGTCACTCATCTCGCACCCCCGCTTTTTGCTCGGCGATAGCGGCGAGTCCCCTTGCGATCTCGCCCTCGGCATCGGGAGAGAGCGGCGGTGACCAGTCGTGGTGGTAGAGTCGGCGCGCGTCCTCGTCCGGCTTTGCGATAGGATATACCGGTGGAATGTCGGATCGTTCAGGTCTTGGCATAGAGGCATATTGATATACGCCTCTATTTTCTCATATTGTTTCGCGTATGACAAATTATGAATACCGATTGTTACCCCCTCGCTCCTGCCGACAATAAACTCCCGAGTCTCCTCTCCCGAGCTTCTTCCCCGAGCTTTGATATCGCATCATCGAGGGACATGTCCGCCTGCCCCTTCGCGCGTACGTCGCGCAGTGCGACAGTGCGATCACTCATCTCTCGCTCTCCGATCACGAGCAGATAGGGGATGTGCGCCTGTTCGCCGTTTCGGATTTTTTTACCCAGAGCGTCGTCAGAGTCGTCCGTCTCCGCACGCAGTCCGGCATCTCGGAGCGTCTGCTCGACCTCTCGTGCGTACTCTATGAAATTCGCGGAAACCGGTACGATGCGAGCCTGCACCGGCGAAAGCCACAGGGGAAAATGTCCGGCGAAGTGCTCGATCATCACGCCCATGAATCGCTCGAGCGAGCCAAAGAGCGCACGGTGTACCATATACGGACGCTCGTTTTCTCATGCCGCATTGACAAACGACATATCAAATCGCTCCGGCAGATTGAAATCAAACTGGACAGTCGAGAGCTGCCATTCGCGACCGATGGAGTCGCGCACTTTGAAGTCCGCTTTCGGACCGTAAAATACTGCTCCTCCAAAATCCGCCGCGAAGGTGTATCCTTTTTCCGATAATATTTCTTGTATTGTCTCTTCCGCCTGATTCCATTGCTCGTTTGAGCCAAGATACTTTTCGGTATTTTTCGGATCACGCAGAGAGATATAGGTTTTGACTTCAAATCCGAAAGTTTCATGCAGAACAAAATGGACGAGATCGACGACCTTGGCAAATTCCTCGCGCATCTGATCGCTGCGACAGATGATATGCGCATCGTCCTGGGTAAATCCGCGCACGCGCGTGAGACCGGAAAGTTCTCATTTTTGCTCATATCGGTACACAGTGCCAAACTCATAGAGTCGCACCGGGAGATCGCGATATGAGTGCGGATCCGCCGTAAATACTTTTACGTGTCCCGGGCAGTTCATCGGTTTCAGCAGATAGGTCTCATGCTCGCTCGGCTTTCGGTTGTCTTGATAGTCTTCGAGTGACATGCCGAGCTCGATGGGAGGATACATGCCATCTTTGTAAAATTGCCAGTGTCCCGAAGTCTCCCAGAGGCTTTTTCGTCCGATATGCGGCGTGAGGACGGGCATGTATCCACGCTCTAGCTGGACATCTTCAAACCACCGCTTCAAAGTATTGACGATCATGGCTCACTTTGGCTTCCAGAGTGGTAGACCGAGACCGACATCCGGATCGATCGTAAAGAGTCCGAGCTTCTTTCCCAGTACCCGATGATCGCGCTTTGCGGCTTCTTCGCGCATTTTCTCGTACGCGTCCAGATCTGCGCGACTCTCGAATGCGATACCGTAAATCCGCGTGAGCATTGTACGACTCTCGTCGCCGCGCCAGTACGCTCCCGCCACGCGATCCAGCCGAAAGGCATCGGCGTCGAGCTCGCTCGTACTCTCGACATGCGGACCGCGACAGAGATCCTCGTAGACGGCTGCGCCGGAGGGGAGTATATTTTGATAGTACGATACCGTCTCGACATGCTCCGAGGCGACCAGATCGTCTATGATCTCCACTTTATACGGATTTTTTTCGGTATTCAGCGCCTTTTCGTGCGCCTCGTCCACGGACATTTCATAGCGCTCGAATCGCTGATTTTGTTTGAGGATGTGGCGCATTTTCTTTTCCACATCCTTCAGATGCTCTTCTTTGAAATCAAAATCACCGAAATCGAAATCGAAATAAAATCCGTTTTCGACTGCGGGACCGATCGCTTTTTTCGCGTCGGGATAGAGCGACTCGACCGCCTGAGCGAGGATATGAGACAGCGAATGACGCTTTGCCTCCAGAGAAATCTGCTGCATAATGCAAAAAGGTGAAAAATAAAAACCGCTTCCTTTCGGGAGCGGCGAGGTGTTTGCTTCTTACAAAACCAGAAAAACACTACGACTCCTCCCGAGTATCCGGGCGTGTGGTCGTGGTGTTTGTGCGAAGTTTTGCCATGGGGTGTGAGATTACACGAGGCACATTATAATGAGCTCTCGTGTCGATGCAAATTTTTCTTGCTTTACGCTATTCGTCATACTGTATATGTCAGATGGCGGATAGAGGATTTTTCCGGATTTGCTGCGGAGTATAGAGAAGCCAAAGACGCCTTTCGTTGTATACGAATTGTGATATTTCGTCGTTTTCATAGCCAGATCTTACCTTGGGCTTTCCTACCCAACATTTCGATAGATGAGCACACCCATATACGCGAAATACAGACAGACAAAGATCACACCAGCCCAGCGATCGATGACGCGTTTTTGTCCGATGATGAGGCTGATCCCGAGCAGGATACCCGCCGATATCATGACCAGTGCATCGATATTTGAGCTCATGTCAAATGCAATGGGAGCACTCGCCGTGAGTGCCGTCAGCGGCAGGACAAAGACGGTATTGAGGATATTTGACCCGACGACGTTTCCGATGGCGATATCCGCCTTTCAGCGCATCGCCGCCACTGCGGATGCCACGAGCTCCGAGATGGACGTCCCGATCGCGACGATCGTGAGCCCGATAAAGGTATCGGAGAGTCCGAAAGTTTTCGCGATGGTGGTGGCGCCGGAGACGACCCAGTTTCCACCCAGGACGAGTCCCGCGAGTCCCACCAGAAATACTCTCGTTGCCACGAGTGTCGAGGAGTATCGCGGTTTTCCCTGCATGCCCGTATCGTTTTCACTTTGTGCCGATCGCAGCATATAGACGAAAAACACACAGAGAAATCCCAAGAGCACCAGCGCGTCGCCATTGGCGATTGTCGACTCCGATGCACGAGAGAGGAGCATATCGTTTGCCAGGACGACCGCCATCGCCATCACGAGCACCATGAATGGGATGTCGATATGCAGGATTTTTTTATTGACGACGAGGGGGGCGATGAGCGCCGAGATACCGAGGATGAGCAGGATATTGGTAAAATTGCTCCCGAAGATATTTCCAATGGCGAGATCCGTCGATCCTCCGAATGCCGCCAGGACATTGACCGCGAGCTCCGGGGCGCTCGTCCCGAATGCGACGATGGTGAGACCGATGACGAGCTCGGAGACCCCGAGGCGTTTGGCGATGTCGCTCGCACCCTCCACAAAAAGATCGGCGCCCTTTATGACCGCCGAAAAGCCGAGGATGAGCAGGAGGTAGGGGAGGATTTCCGGGAGCATTGTGTTTATGGTATTGTAAAGGATTGCGGAAACGCGACCTCAAACCTACATCGTCGAGGCAGGAGGCGTATCCTCGGGCGGTTTGTACTTTTCGTGATCATTGTGCGATTTTGTATCCTCGTTAGGATTTTGAGTTTCATTCGGTGTTTTTTTCGTCTCGTGTGCCGGATTTTCGTCGCCGGATTGCTCGGATACACTTTGCGCCGAAGAAGACAGTTTTGATGTCACCTCCTCCTGTCATTGCTGCTTTCCGCAGTATGGGCAGATATTCCAGGATTTTTCGACTTCCTTTCCGCATCCCGCGCATGTGAGGGTGAGGCTCGCACCGCACGCGGGACAGTAGCGATACTCCTCTCGTATCGGAGCCGAGCACTCCGGGCACTGCATCAGGGAAGTCGGAACGACATCCTCTACGATCGGCTCGTCCATGCTCGCTACCTCCGCATAGTAGCGCTCCAAGAGCGTCGTCGATGGACGGATGAGCAGATAGATCGGCACACCGAAAAGCGGCGTAAGTCCGATGACCAGCAATACCGACAGCGTCTGGAGAAAGAGGCTCGATGAGCGGTTTGTGATGTCCTTTATGACCCAGATGACGAATGCCGCCCAGATGACAAACGCGTAGGCGACGACGAGCTGGAGGGCGAGCTCCAGAGAGAGATTTTCCAGAAAGCGCTCGTATGCCGCCACCGCCCTTTCGAAAAACTGGGTGGTCGCATGGATGACGACGGCTGTGATCTGGGACAGAAAATCCTGCATACTATCGAAGATGATCGTGCTGCCACGCGCGGATGCGCGCATGATCGCCGGAGAGGAGGACGTCGGGGACGCTCTGGTCCCGATAGGTCTCGGGGCGAGTGTACTGCGGATACTCCCGCTTTCCGTCGAATGTCTCGCCAAAGGATTCCTCCGCGAGACTCTCTGGACTGATGACGCCGGGGATCAGGCGTACCATACTGTCCGTGAGGACGAGTGCCGCGAGCTCACCGCTCGAGAGGACGAAGTCCCCGACGGACACGGCGATCGTCTCATGAAGAAGCTCGATGCGGTGATCGACGCCCTCGTAGTGACCGCACACCACTATAGCGTCAGACAGTTCATTTGCAAATTTTTGTGCGAGCGGCTGTCCGAGCGGCGTGCCGTGCGCCGCCATGATCAGGATGGGGAGTTTCTTTCCCGCTCTCGAAACAATCGCCTCGATAGCCCGATCGAGCGGCTCTATGCGCATGAGCGTCCCGGCGCCGCCTCCGTATGGACGATCGTCCACGCGCCGCGTCGGCGAGTCCGAGTAGTCGGCGATATCGTGCGTCTCGTATGAAAACAATCCCTTTTCTCCGGCGCGGCGCATGATGCTGGTCGAGAGATACGCTGGAAAGAGATGGGGAAAAATGGTGAGGTAGTGCAGATGCATGCGGCTATGCTACCGCGTTTTTCGCCTGGGTCAATGGGGAAAATTTTATCTGTTTTTTCACTGCATGTTTCACTGCATGATTGTCTGCATGCGTTTTCCCATATCACTCATAGTGATGGGAGCGAGAGGAAAAAACGACTCTGGCTGTCTCGATCGGAGGTTGAGAAATTGGCGATCGTCGATGTCATCCATTCGTTTGCGTGTTTTCGATATTCACGATTTTTCAGCTGCTTCCATATACTTCGGATACAGACAAGATTGTTCTATGTCCAGGACTGTTCTACAGCTTTTGGTTTTCGTGCTTCTGCAAATAAAACCTGTGTACGACTACTGATCCAGACCGCTTTATCATTTCGATCGCATTCGAATATCGAAGAGCATTCTGTCCATGCTCGCTCAAAGCATATGTCGAAAAGCGCTTTATCATCGGAGGTATGTGACACTTGTCTCTGAAACACCAGAACTTGCCATATTATCTCTCGAATCGTGTTTTTCGTTTCCTCCTGTAGTATATCGAGCACTTCCATGGGTATGTCTGCTTCGTCTGTTTGTCAGGGCGTTATTGCTGCATGTGCACGCTCTGCAGCTTTTTGCGCTACTCGTGAAATCGAGGGCTGTGTATTGCCTTCAGCAGTATGAGCGGCGTTTGACACAGTGTCTTTTCACTTTCATGATTCTCTTTCTCGGCGTTTTCGATACGCGGCGAGAGAGACTACCGGACCTTCCAGAGGTCCATCCTCCGATCAGACACCAGCATCCATACATTGACATGAAAAAATATCAAAGTGGGAATATACGCACACTTTTCCCCCTGTCAAATCTTTTTTTAACAAATAGTATTATCCCCCGCCGATACGATCTCTGCACTGCCGACGACCCGGTCTGCATGGTAGGCGACGATGATCTGTCCCGGGGTGATCGCCCGCTGCCTTTGCGAAAACCGGACTGTCCCGGTATGATCCTCCGGATGGATGCGCACCGTCGCGCGCTGATCCGGCTGGCGGTAGCGGATCTTTACTCCCGCCTCAAATTCTCATGCTCGCGCAGGCTCGATCCAGTGCCAGTTGCACACGTGGCATATGCTGTCATAGAGCTCCGGAGCATGCTCGCCGCCGACGATGAGGCGATTGTTTTTCCGGTCTTTCGCCACGACGAACCGGGCGGGACCACCACCGACCCGGATACCGCGACGCTGCCCGACGGTGTAGTGGGCGAGTCCCTCGTGCCGACCGATGGTGTTTCCGGCGGTGTCCACGATGTCGCCCGGGTTTTCCGGGATGCGTGATCGCAGAAATTCGCGGATGGGCACTTTTCCTATAAAGCAGAGCCCCTGACTGTCGGGACGCTCAGCATTTGGTAGTCCGATGCGACGGGCGATGTCGCGTACTGCCGGTTTTTTCAGGTGTCATACCGGAAAATGCGCGCGCTGGAGCTGCGCGCCGGACAGTCGCGACAGAAAATAGGACTGGTCTTTATTTTCATCCACGCCCCTCAGCAGATGCATACCGGTATCATCCCGGTCTGTGCGTGCGTAGTGTCCGGTCGCGACACCCGCGCATCCGAGCTTTATAGCCTCCTCGGCGAAGAGATCGAATTTTACGAGATTATTGCAGAGGACATCGGGATTTGGCGTCAGTCCCCGATCGTAGCGCTCGTAGATATAGTCTATGATGCGCGCCTCGTATTCACGACGAAAATCCATGATGACGAAATCACGGATGCCCAGATGCTCGGCGACGCGCAGGGCATCGTCGCGATCGCGACGGGTGGGGCAGCTGTCGTCTTCGGTCGTATAGTTTTTCATAAATCCGGCGACGACATCCCAGCCCTCCCGCTGCAGCAGATATGCCGAGACGGCGGAGTCGACGCCTCCGGAAAGCCCTACTAGGATGCGATTATTGGTACTCATGGCTGTATGCTAAAATCACATTTTCGGCTCGAAACCAGTATTATGAAAAGCGTTTTCGCAGATACGCCGCGACTTTTTGTGCGGACTGGACTCGCGGGATGTACGTCCATTTTTCTGTCATGCTCATCTGCTCGAATGTCGCATCCGCTCCGTCGGGGATAAAGAGCGCATCGTAGTCGTGCTGATTTTTTGATCCGCGTGCTCGCTCGGTGGATGCCACCGCCCCCGAACGCGTACTCGTGAATATCCGCACGTCCTCGCCATCCCAGAGTGCGAGCAGGCTCTCCATCTCGATGCGTGGATCCCCGAGTCGCTCCAGTATCTCGGCGATGCGGATCGGTCCGAGCCGTTTGATAAAATGCTTCGCGTATACTCCCGGAAATCCCGAGAGTGCCGAGAGATAAAACGCCGTATCGTCCACCAGGCACATTCACGGGATGGCGCTTCGCGCCGCTTCCAGTTTCGTACGGGCGATCTCTTCCAGAGTGTCGGCTTGTAGCTCCGGCAGATCGATATCCGCGCGCTCGATTTGCCACTCGGGCATTCACTCGAATGCATGGGCGATCATCGAAAATTTTTTTGGATTGCCGGTGGCGATGGTCAGAGTTTTTTGCATAGGTGAAATATAGTGTGATTTTTCTCGTATGCAAGACACGGGTAAAAAGTCCGGAATTTCGGGAGTTTGTGGTTGTACATTTTCGGCTTATTTCTACACTTTTGCTTCTCGGTGTCATATATCATGTATTGCCATGAGCTCAGAATCAACGTCTCACATTCGCATCATGGATGAGGTGATTCCCGACATTCCGACCGAAGGAGAACAAGCAGCGGTGAGTACGAAAGTATGAGAACTCGCTGTACGAGTATGAAAGGTGATCGAAGGGCATATTTTGCCAAAATTGACATACGGATTGGGAGACCCTGATTTTCATAAACTCGTCGTGAGAACGGTTGTAGAGATGATACTGTGAAGAGAGATGGATTTTGATACTCTCGCTACAAAATGAGATGTTGCTATAGATCCTCTGAAAAGAGCAATAAATGCGAATCTCGATGAGGCAATACTCCGTTTCATACTCGTTGCTTTTTATATGAAATTGCATCGATACCAATGAATGCATGCCTATGCAGCCAAATGATCTCCCGAGGGGAAACTGTTTAGCATGCTCTATAAGCGACTTGGCTATCGCATAGGACGAATTCAAATGAAAGCGCGCAGACTAGAGGGCGGAAGTATAACTACCGAGCTAACAACGCTTGAGAAGAAAATACTCTTTCTTCGTACCAGTAACACCAAATGGTCCGCCGAGCTGAGACAGCGCATCACGACAGAACTGCGCTCTCTATAGATACTGCGCTGTCCTATCGGATCTCGAGCTCTCGTTCCGAGTTTTCCTCTACCGTACGAATAAAAAAATCCTCAAGTGGCTCGGTGAGTTCATTGACGGATTTTTGTGCTACGATACGTCCCTCGTGGATGATCGCGAATCGGTCGCAGAGCCGCTCGACGTCGGAGAGGATATGCGTGTTGAAAAAAATCGTGACGCCCTCGGATTTCAGATCGAGCATGAGATCTTTTACCATACGTCGTCCGATGGGATCGAGTCCGCTCATCGGCTCATCCAAAAAGACAAGCTCGGGTCGATGGAGTATCGCCTGTGCGAGTCCGATGCGCTGGAGCATGCCTTTGGAGTATTTGGATAGCAGGGTATCACCCGCATGCGCGAGTGCGAGCGCATCCAAAAGCTCCTCGATGCGCGTGCGTCTCGTCTCGCCGTCCAGACTATAAAACCGGGCATTGAAATCTAAAAACTCCCGCCCCGTCAGATATTTATAAAAATATGTCTGCTCCGGCATAAAGCCGATACGATGCTTTGTCTTTTCGTCGAGTGATTTTCCGAGTACGCGGATCGTCCCCGAATCCGGGTGGATGAGCCCCAGGATTGCTTTCATCGTGGTTGTTTTTCCGGCGCCGTTTGGTCATAGAAATCCAAATACTTCTCCCGTGTTTACGCGCAGTGTGACATCCTGCAGGATGGATTTTCGGTCTATGGTTTTGTATACTCGGTCGAGCTCGAGGGCGAGAGTATGCACATCGTTCATATCGAAAAAATTACGAGAGTCAGGGCGACGAGGTGAGGATGAGAAATAATCGCGTCCCAAATACGAGCGCACTCCAGAGGATCATGACTGCGACGATGGATACGCCGAGGACGAATCCCAGCATGCGTCCCCCCGGAGAATACGAGTATCCGACGGCGTAGACGATACGCGCCAAAAGCCATAAAATCGTCGCGATACCCGCCGCGATCCATCCCGATGCAGTCGTGAAAACAACGAGCACGATCATAAAGAGGATGAGTTGTTCGATGGTGTTTTGATAGATGCGGGACGCGTGCTCAAACGCCGGCGGACCGGTCATGGCGGGGGGATTGACTTTATGCTTTATGCGTGCCAAGCCGACCCGCATCGCGAGTACGATGACGAATATGGCGACAGCCAGCAGTGACAACGAGTAAAATTCGAGTGCTCCGGGCGGAGGGAGCATACCGGGATCTGGCTCGAAAAATTCGCGAAGCGACGCCGAAATCGAGGGGGATACCTCTGCTGTCGCGTCGGATGATTCTTGTGCGTATGCTTTTTGCATGAGTCCGGGAGGGTTATCACTACACCGGATGATTATAAAAAGACCCGGAAAAACACCAAATGTTTCACCAGGCATTCCGGTTTTTCACGATAAAGACCCCTCCATTCTTTTCTTTGTGCATCTTCTTGCCGATGCGGTATCATAGCCTCCAAAGTGTGTCGACATGAGTGTGCCGGCATTTTCCCACTGATAACCGGACATGGACGCATGAAAACCGGTATCGCTCTCAGAAATTCCCGGTTTGCTTTTTTACCAAATGCGATACCATTGTAGGCATGTATTGACAGTATATGCGTGATATAGTATATACGTGATCATGCTTCTTGCATTCACTGGATTTGGATTGGTATGGATGACAGATCTTCTCGTACTCATGCCGCACTGCTTTGTCATGATATTGTAGACTTCGTGCGTGCGAATCCGGGTGTTCGCGCATCGGAGATAACCCGGTTTCTCGGTCGCGCTCATTCATGGCATTTACGCCGACAGCTCATCGAGCAAGGGCGTTTGTATCGGGTACGCGAGGGCAATGCCGTCAGGTACTTTCCCATTGATATGCCGGATACAGATATATAAAAACCGGTATCGCATACGAATTCCCGGTTTGCTTTTTTCGCTAAACACGATACCATTGCGGGCAGTATTTCCTCTCTTTATTGTCTATGATGGACACTGATCTGGATCTCGAAAATGTCAAGATCGATACGCTTGCGCCGCTCTTCGAGCTGCCCGCCTACGACCCCGGGACTGACGATGAGACGAGTGTCAGTCTCGCCTCGCTAAAGGGAAAATGGGTCGTGCTGTTTTACTACCCGGCGGATTTCACCTTTGTCTGTCCGACCGAGCTCAGAGACATGGCGGATATGAAGAGTCGATTTGACGAGCTGGACGTGATCGTGCTCGCCGCCTCGACGGATACGATCTACTCGCATCGGGCATGGACGCGGCACGAGTCGCTCATGCAGGGATTTCCCTATATGATGCTCGCAGATCATAATGGCGACGTGGCGTACCGCTACAATATCCTGGACGAGGATACCGGTATTGCCGGACGCGGGACATTTGTCATCGATCCGGACGGCATCGTGCGCGTGATCGAGGTCACATCCGGTCCGCTCGGTCGAAACAGCGAGGAGCTCCTCCGAAAAATCCAGGCGCTCCAGTACATGGAGCAAAATCCCGGCACGGCATGTCCTGCAAAGTGGACGGCGGGAGACAAGACGCTGAATCCGTCCATGAAGCTCTCTGGAGAGGTAGGAGAGGCACTGAAGTAGCGAGGCGCCCTTGGATCATAAATTTCCAATGGGCGTTGTGTTCGCTGTTATGGTGAGATCATGCATGCTCCCGTCTCTCGGGAGCCGAGATGGCTGCCCTCGTCCCCCGAAAATACGCGTCCTCGCCAGGGAAAATCACACGATAAAACTGCCAAACTCTCGATGCCGGCGACGCTCTTCTTTGACATCTTTCTCGTTTCCCTATAATGGAACGACGAGGTTTGATATCGAAACGGCGTCTTTCTCGCCTTTCGATTTCCCCGTGCCGAGGCATGCAGCTTACCGCTTTACCCGATACTCTATAGAATGGCACCCCCGAAGACATCCGTAGACGACTACTACGCGCACATCGAGCAGCGCGAACGAGACGCATCCGATCAAAAGCAGAAGAGAACCACTCGTGTAAAGATCAAAAAGAAAGTCGTCGAATCCACTCTGGAAAAACCCGTCGAGGATACGCCCGATACTCCCGAGAGTATTTCGACATCCGAAAAATGAACGCGCGCAAATGCGGGACGACCCATCACATTCGAGAGTGCTCCACCCCGGACAGAGCCCGTTTCCGATGTGTCAGAGAAAACAGGACCATCATCCGCGCCCGTATCTGAAAAGTCACACGAGGAAAAATCGGTCGCAGCCAAGCAACGACGCGGACGCAGCTACACGAGACCGACGGTGACATTCGAGCCATCCGGACCACGGGACATACCGAAAAAATCCGAATCGCCGAGGACTCCAGAGCGCAGGCGGGCATCCGAGACTCCTGCCTCCGCATCCGCAAAACAACAAACAACCACAGAGTCCGAACGAAAGAAAGCTGACGCTTTTCACAAGCCGAAACAGGAGAGCCGCCTGAAAACCTACGAGCGCAAAAAATCCGAACGACGCCATTCAGAGGATGCAGACGGTGCGAGGCATCGTCGCGGATGAATACGCACACACGGCGCCGTCGATGATCGCGGCGATGATGATCGCGGATTTCGTCGGACGAAAAAAGCCCACGCACAACCCAAGAAAGAAAAGAAAGTCGAGGAAATCCAGCAGGTGCTGGTCGATCGTACGGGACAAGAAGTCGCAATTCCCGAAGTCCTGACCGTGAAAGAGCTCTCCGAAAAATTCGGAGTGCCGATGGGAAAGATCATCGCCGAGCTTTTGAAAAACGGTATGGTGGTCAATCTCAATACCCGCATCGATTTCGATACGAGCTATCTGGTCGGTGAATCATTTGGCATCGTGGTCAAGCGCGTGGAGCAGGCGGGTGTATCCTCGCTCGATATTTTGGAGGGAGATATTTCCGAGCTTCTCCGGGAGGACGACGAGTCGACCCTCACCCAGCGTCCGCCCGTCATCAGCATCATGGGACACGTCGATCACGGAAAGACGTCCATCCTGGACTTTATCCGCAGCACGGCGGTCGCCGAGGGCGAAGAGGGGGGAATCACCCAGCGCATCGGTGCCTATCAGGTAGAGAAAGACGGACGAAAAATCACCTTTCTCGATACGCCGGGACATGAGGCATTCGGACTCATGCGATCGCGCGGATCAAAGCTCACGGATATCATCGTCCTCGTCGTCGCCGCCGACGAAGGGGCTAAGCCGCAAACCATCGAATCCATCGAGCTTGCGAAAGCAGCGGAGGTACCCGTCGTCGTCGCGATCAATAAAATGGACAAGGAGGGCGCCAATCCCGAGCTGGTCAAATGACAGCTCGCCGAGCACGATCTGACTCCCGAGGAGTGGGGAGGATCCACCGTCATGGTGCCAGTCTCCGCGAAGACGGGACTCGGGATGGAAACACTCCTGGATATGATCCTGCTCGTGTCGGATATGCAGGAGCTGCAGGCAAACTCTGACCGCGCCGGTGTCGCCACCGTCATCGAGGCGCGTCTGGATCCGCGACTCGGACATGTCGCCACGATCCTCATAAATACCGGAAAAATTCACAAATCCGAAGCGATCGTCTCGGGAGAGGCGTACGGTCGTATCCGCTCGCTTCGGGATTTTCGTGGTAAAAATATCGAATCCGCCGGACCGTCAACGCCCGCCATCATCACCGGACTGAATGCCGCGGTGGAGGGAGGAGATATCCTCCAGGTCGTTCCCGATCTGCCTGTCGCCGAAAAAAAAGCACACGAATTTAAAATGCTCAAGGCGACGCGCAGTATCCATACATTCGAGGGGGCGTCGCTGGATGCCATGCTCTGAAAGCTCAAAAGCGGAAATCTCAAACAGCTCAAAATCGTGCTCAAGGCGGACTCGAACGGATCACTCGAAGCGCTGCGCGGAGCACTGCTCAATCTCTCTACCGCCGAGACGCAGGTGCACATTATTCACACGGGTGTAGGAGACGTCAATGATAATGACGTCTATATGGCGGGTATGGGGCAGGCGCTCCTGATCGCCTACAATGTCTCTGTCAATCCGCAAGCGCGCCAGACACTCGAAGACTCAAAGATAGAATTTATCAACAAACGGGTCATCTATCACATCCTCGAAAAAATCGAGGCGATCATCACGGGAATGATCGATATCCGCTACGACGACGTGGATATCGGAGTCGCCGCTGTAAAAGCGATTTTTTACCGATCAAAGGATCGGCTCATCATCGGACTCGCCGTCGAGTCGGGAAAGATCGAGCTGCGCGCAAAGGCTCGCATCATCCGCGATGAACGCAAAGTCGGCGACGGGGAAATCACGAGCCTGAAAATCGGACCGACCGATGTGCGCGAAGTCGCCTCGCCGGACGAGTGCGGTATCAATCTGAAAACCGACGTACGTATCCAGGAGGGCGACACGCTGGAGGTGTATGCGCGCGTCGAGCGAAAATAATCCTTTCTCGCTTTCTTGTGGGTTTTCGATAGGGGATTTCCAGATTTTTGCATCACTTTTTGCGAAATCCTGACAAAATCTTTACGGCTTGGTAGGAAATTACTCAATCAAGTTGACTCATTTCGTCAATACTGGATGCTTGTATTTTTCTCGATTTATAATACTCTTTGGAAAACCGTACCTAAAAACATCGTTATTCCTATGCTCGACGACATCGATTTTTTTCATATGTTTTCCGCGGACGAGCGGCGACGGCTCGAGATTTTTTGCCAGCTGCGAACGCTTTCGGGAGGCGAGTCGCTCTTTTTCGAGGGCGAGGAGGCGAGTGCTTTTTATATCGTAAAGTCCGGCAAGCTGGAGGTATACAGAGTGCGTGATGGTGTGGAGACTCGCGTGGGATATATCGGACCGAGCGATATCGTCGGAGAGATGGCGCTTTTTGATCGTAAAAACTCCGCATGACGACGCAATGCCAGTATCCGCGCGCTCGAGCCGACGGAGCTCGTCGTCATGATCGAGGAGTCGATTCATTTGCTCGGGGACAAAGAACCGCGCCTGCGAGAGATGATCGCAGAGCTGATCCGGGCGCGAAAAGAAGTGTAAGACTTTCGGCGCGGCGGATTGCTAAAGATTTGACTATTCATGCGGACGATGTCGCAGTTTCTCGCTTTTTGCAAAAAACATTTGCAATCTCCGTTTTTTTTTATACAATGCCCGAGCTTTCTTTACTTTCCTCATCTTTACGTGAAAACCCGCCTATGGCGAAGGAAGATACGATAGAGGTTGAGGGCATCGTCATCAAGTCGTTGCCCGGTGGCGCGTTTGATGTCAGGCTTTCCGATGATTTTGCCGGAGAAGGATTCATGGTTCGCGCACACGTTTCGGGAAAAATGCGAAAGCACTCCATCTCGCTCATGCCGGGAGACGCGGTCAAAGTAGAGCTGACTCCGTACGATCTCTCAAAGGGTCGCATCGTATTTCGGCACAAAAAGCCGCCAAGTCCGGCAAACGACAATACCGCTTCTTCGCGGCACGCTGCGTAATTTTCTAGCACATATGAAAGTCCATCCCTCCGTAAAACGCATCTGCGCCTCATGCCAAGTCGTCATTCGTCGTGGCAAGGTCTATATCCGCTGCAAAAAAAATCCGAAACACAAGCAACGACAGGGATAGTTTTTACGTATTCGCTTCTTAGTACTTTCCACACGTTATGGCACGAATCGCCGGTATAAATCTCCCAAACGGCAAGCACGCTCGTATCGCGCTCACGTACATCTACGGTATCGGACAGACGAGCGCCGATGCGATCCTCGCAAAGGTCGACATTAGCCCGACGCGAAAGATCGAAACCCTGGACGAGACGGAGCTGGACCGTATCCGCGAAGAGCTGAAAGACTATCTGATCGAGGGAGATCTGCGGCGCGATCGCGCACAAAATATCAAGCGTCTCGAAGAGATCAACTGCTATCGGGGACAGCGCCATAAAAAGCGCCTGCCGGTACGCGGGCAACGCACGAAAACAAACGCCCGTACTCGAAAAGGAAAAGCCGTCGCCATCGCAAACAAGAAAAAATAATACTTTCGATACTCTCATATTCGTATGGCAAAGACACTCAAGCGCTCCAAAAAAACTCGTCAAAACGTTCCCGAGGTTCGGATTTCCATCTGGGCATCGCTCAATAATACACACGTCGTCGTCGCCGATCAGGAGGGAAACACCCTCACCTGGGCGACAGGTGGGAGCTCGGGATTCAAATGAGCGCGTGAAGCAACTCCCTATGCCGCGCAGCTCACGGCGGAAAACGCCGTCTCTAAAGCAAAAACGCTGCATGGAGTGGAGCGCGCCACAGTCTATATCAAGGGTATCGGACCCGGTCGCGAGCAGGCGATTCGCGGTGTCGTGAGTGCCGGCGTGGAGCTTTCGGCGATCTACGATGTCACGCCCGTCCCTCACAACGGATGCCGAAAAAAGAAAATTCGTAAGCTCTAATTCTCTATGCGATACACCGGACCAAAACGAAAACTCTGCCGTCGCGAAGGCGTCAATCTCTTTGCTTCGGAAAAATACGATCTGTCGCGGGGAAACCGAAAGCCGCTTGCGCGATTTGGCAAGCTCTCGGACTCCGGTCAGCAGATGCGCGCCAAACAGCGGGCGAAGCGCATGTACGGACTTTCTGAAAAGCAATTTGCCTCCTATTTTCAAAAAGCGCTCAAAAAACCGGGTATCACAGGAGAGGAAATGATGAGACTCCTCGAGCTTCGCCTTGATAATGTCGTATTCAAATCCAATCTCGCGCGTACGATCATGCAGGCACGCCAGTTTGTCAATCATGCGCACTTTCTCGTCAACGGTCGAAAAGTGGACATTCCGTCCTACAGTCTTTCGGTCGGCGATGTGATCGAGCTGCGCGAGCGACTGAAAGACTCTCCGCTGTATAAGTCGTTTCTCGCCGAGTTCGAGGAATTTCAAAAGCAAAATCCAAACGGAACGGTGAGCGCTGTCGGCTGGCTCTCGGTCGATGCGAAAAAAATGACGGTAACGGTGAACGCTCTCCCGGAAAAAGACGAATTCGATCAGGCGATCGATGTCTCCCGTATCGTCGAGTTTTACTCGAAATAGTATTTCTTATCGCCGACTTTTTCGCTATGCACATCATTCACAATACCATCGGCGTCCCGAAAATCTCGTACGAGCAGACGGCAAAAAATGAGGGACTCTTCATCATCAAGCCGCTGCCGAGCGGATACGGCGTCACACTCGGAAACGCGATGCGTCGAGTGATGCTCTCGTCTATCCCGTGAGCGCGCGTGACCGGCGTCAAAATGAAAGGCGTATCGCACGAATACACGACTGTGCCCGGTATCAAGGATTCGGTGCTCGACATGCTTTTGAATATCAAGGGACTCGTCATCGACAAATCCGATGCGGGGATCGAGTGGGTGTACCTCCGCCGCTCGAAAGCGTGAGTGGTGACAGCCGGAGACATCCAGACGCCTGCCGGTATCACGATCCTCAATTC
Source organism: Candidatus Altimarinota bacterium (assembly GCA_028277205.1). GTDB lineage: Bacteria > Patescibacteriota > Gracilibacteria > BD1-5 > UBA2023 > JANQGT01. The sequence continues at coordinate 18,336 of JANQGT010000014.1, read as the reverse complement.
CGATCACATTATCACAGAGATCGACCGCGACGGATTCGAGCTGGATATGAGTCTGCGAGTAGAAAAGGGCGTCGGATACATGTCGATGGAGGAGCTGAAATCCCGCGAGGACGACGTGCACACGCTTCTTTTGGATGCGAATTTTTCTCCCGTCACCAATGTCCGCTACGACGTGGCAAACGTCCGGTACGCGGATATGACCGATCTTGATTCGCTCGAGATCGCCGTTTCGACAAACGGTGTGCTCGCGCCGCGCGATGCGCTGTGATTTGCGTCAAATTTGCTCGTTTCCTACTTCGGTATTTTCAATGAAGAGGGACTGCAGATCGAGGGAGAATTTTTGAGCGACGTCCTCCAGGTCCTCGACCGCGAAAAGCAAAACGCCCGCTCGGAGCTCGATCGCGAGTCGTATACTCCCATCGAGATCATCGGACTCTCACCCCGTACGCTCAATGCGCTCGTAAACGCCGATATTCTCTCTGTCGAGCAGCTCACGCGCTGCACCGAGGCAAAGCTCTCGTCCATCAAAGGATTTGGACGAAAGGCGATGAACGAAGTGCGCGATGCACTGCAAGAGCGGGGATATCGACTACTTTGAGACGAATAACTTTTTTCCCATGCGACATCGAAAAAAACAGCTGCGACGATTCGGACACAAACCCGATCAACACTCGCGTTCGGTACTGCGAAATCTTGCCACGAGCTTCTTTGAGCACAAAGCGCTCGTCACGACGCAAAAGCGTGCTCATGCGCTCTCGGGCGTCATCGACGAGCTCGTACGAATGGTGAATACGACCGATCATATGAATGCGATTCGAAAAATCACGTCTTTTCTCTACACCGAGTCGGCGAGTCGGGCACTGATAGAGGATATCGCTCCACGCTACAGCGACCGGACGTCCGGGTGCACCCGCCTCACCGCGATCAAGCTTCGTGACGGAGACAGTGCCAAACTCGTCAAGATCGAACTCGTATAACTATGACTGCCATGAAAACGATTTTCCCGAAACAACAATCCGCAAACGAGCGCACCTGGTACGTCGTTGACGCCGAGGGGCAGACGCTCGGTCGTCTCGCGACGCTCATCGCGACCACGCTCTCCGGAAAAAACCGGATCGACTACTCTCCGCACGTCGATAATGGCGACTACGTCGTCGTGCTAAATGCCGATAAGATCGCCACGACCGGAACAAAGGAATCGAAAAAACTGTATCGCCGGCACTCGGGATACCTCGGAGGACTCAAAGAAGTTCCGCTTGCGACTGTCCGCGAGAAAAAGCCGACAACGATGCTGTATAACGCCGTCTCCGGAATGCTTCCGAAGAATCGGCTCCGAAAAGACATGATGCTGCGCCTGAAACTGCAGACGGGCGATACGCATCCCTACGACGCACAGCAACCAAAGCCTCTTACCCTCTCATAAATCATGGCAGATACTCAGTACGTCTACGCTCTCGGAAAACGAAAAACCGCCGTCGCTCAGGTGCGCCTGCATGCCGGAGAGGGGAGCTCGACTATCAATGCACGCCCTTTCAACGAGTACATCACTCGCAGTGATCTTTTCGAGGTGATCCATGCCCCTTTCAAAGCCGCGGGCGTCATGGGAAAATACCATTTCGAGATCACGGTCAGAGGATCGGGCGAGAGCGCGCAAGCGCAGGCGATCAGCCTCGGTATCGCGCGCGCCCTGGAAAAATCCGCACCGGAAATGCGAAAACTCCTCAAGCCGCAGGGACTCCTGAAGCGCGATGCGCGCAAAGTCGAGCGCAAAAAGCCCGGACTTCACAAGGCGCGAAAGGCAATCCAGTGGTCAAAGCGATAGGTATTTTCTCTCATTTTTTCAAAACACTTTTCCATCATGCCGACGACAAATCAGCTCATCCGAAAATCTCGCAGCGACAAAGAGCGCAAGAGCAAATCTCCCGCACTGCAGGAGAGTCGAAACTCACTGAAGCGTCAAATTTTTTCTCAGTCGTGCCCGCAAAAGCGAGGCGTCTGCACAAAGGTCTACACCGCCACACCGAAAAAACCGAACTCCGCTCTGCGAAAAGTTGCAAAGGTGCGCCTGACAAACGGAAAGGAGGTCATCTGCTACATCATGGGAGAGGGGCACAATCTGCAGGAACACTCCGTCGTGATGATCCGTGGCGGTCGTGTCAAGGACCTTCCGGGTGTGCGCTACCACATCATCCGCGGTGCACTCGACGCTGCCGGAGTTGATGCTCGCCGACAGGGACGCAGCCACTACGGAGCAAAAAAACCGAAAGCAAAGAAGTAATCGCTATTTCCTTTTTCTATGGATACGAAAACACTCTCCGCACAGCGTCCGTCTCGTCTGCAAAAATTCATCAACTACGTGATGAAAGACGGAAAAAAATCCCTCGCGCTCAAGCTCATGACCGATACTTTTGACGCGATGCACGCAAAGGGCATGAAGCAGCCCGAAGAGGTTTTTGAAAAGGCAATCGACAATGTCATGCCAAAGGTCGAGGTGCGCCCGAAGCGAGTGGGAGGATCGATCTACCAAGTGCCGCAGGAGGTGCCGCCTGCACGCCAGTTCGCGCTCGCAAGTCGCTGGATCCTCGCCTCGGCACGCGCAAAGTCCGGGAGCGACTTCTCTGGATTTCTGGCGCAGGAGCTCATCGACGCCTCGCAGGAAACCGGCAACGCCTACAAAAAGAAACTCGAAATTTATAAAACGGCGGAGGCAAATCGCGCAAACGCCCGCTTCGCTCGCCGATAATTTCTCTCATCCATTCATAGACTATGGCACACAAAAAAGCGCAGGGATCGACCGCAAACGGTCGCGATTCACAGGCAAAACGCCTCGGCGTCAAGATCTACGGAGGGCAGTCCGCCATTGCCGGAAATATCATCGTCCGCCAAAAGGGCAACACGTTTTGGGCGGGGGACGGCGTCCGACAGGGAAGCGACTACACGCTCTATGCGACGGCTGACGGCGTCGTACAGTTTACCGAGCGAAAGCGCGAGCGATTTGACGGGCGGGTGTATCGCGATGTGTACGTGAGTGTCAGAGAGGGGTAACACACTTTATCCGAATTATCGCAGAGAAAACCCGAGTTTTTGCAGTTGTTCTTCGATGCGGTCTACATCGGGGTTTTGATCGAAAATGTCTTTGTTATTCGGATCCGAATGCAGAGCGGCGCTATACGTACCTTGCAGCATGTTGGCAATTCTTGCCGCGTGCGCGTTGTTGTTTCTGAGAAATGCGTGTACCCGATCGTCCGAGAGATGAAGGGCGACGATTCTCCAATAATCCGAAAAATTCTTGGTAAGATGTTCGTGGATTTTTGTATGCATATTTCGCAGGAATGACTCAAGCACGATTCGTCCTTTATGGCAACTGCAGGGGTCGGCGAGTTGCTCACGTAGAAACAGCGCATGATAGTGTGGATTTATGTCAAACCCTGTAATAAAGTGAAATCTGAACATCCCCTTTCCTCTTACTGCTTGCCTGTTTGCTCGATGAAAATATCTGCATGTTTCCAGTACTGCGCGTGCTTCGGCGGATAGTCCTTTTCTGAGTCTTTCGGTTGCTCTGACGTCATCTGCAATGTCCGACTGCACATCGTCCGGTATTCAATGCTTTTCCAGCTCTCCGACGCCGCTCGAATCTCAGTTTCTTCGCTGATACGGTCAGGTATACGGGGGATTATGGCGAATAGGAATTCGGTTAGCGTATAGTCAACGAGGGAGGCGTAGCTGTCGAAAAACATTTATACGGAGTGCTGCCGCTACTGCTTCACTACGAACACGAGTAGGGTCATCAGTATTTCAATTGAGTGTTTGGTCTTGAATCAGACCGGGTGCGAAAATCCCTCTTTCTGGCATAGTCAGAAAAACATAGTTTAGAATTTATATTTCAAAACATTTTTCTGTCAAGAACTTTTTTCACTCGGCATTTCTCTCGCGTTTTTCTGGTGTTTGAGTACAATGACTTGCCATCATGATTTTCCTATGCGCATCCTCCGCTACGCCCTCACGAATATCGTACGAAATTCGTTTCTGTCGTTTTCCACTGTCGTCACACTCGGGCTCATAGTATTCTTCATTCATATCCTGTTTTTTCTGGAGGCGGCTGCCGGTGCGCTCATCGACTCTGTCAACGATCGGGTGACCATCTCTGTCAATCTGCGCCCGGGCTATGACGAGACGAATAGCGAGGTTATCGAGCTCATGGCGGCGGTCCGCGGGATCCCGGGGGTCGAGCTTGAGTACGTGTCAAAAGAGGCGGCGTTTGCGATCCTGGAGGAGCGATATCCCGATCTCGCGGGCATAGTGGAGGATGACGAGGAAAATCCGCTGCCCTCATCCCTGCTCGTGAAGAACATCTCGCTCGAGTACTACGACCGCCTGGACGAGACGGTGGGACGGTATCGCGGCATCATCATCTATGATGAGGATCCGACTCGTCAGTCGCTCGTGGACTATCGCGCACAGTACGAAAAAATCCGCGATTTCATCGGAGTGGTGTCTGCCGTGCAGTATGCGATCTATGCCATCATCGGATTTTTTCTTTTTGGGATATTCGTCATCGTGTACACTATCATCGGAAATTTCGTTTTTTTCTACCGCGAGGAGATCCGCATCACCCGCCTCGTCGGGGGAGATTCGCACTTTATCTACGGACCGTTTCTGATCCAGGGGGCGATATACACGCTCGTCTCGGCTCTCGTGAGCGCACTTGTTTTTCTGGGGCTTTTGGGCTTTGTGGATATCGGCGTGTTTGTCGATTTTTCGGATTTTGCCGATGCGTTTATCGCCGAGTACATGCCGGTACTCGCACTCGTCACGGCGGGTATCACGCTCGTCGGTGCGATGAGCGGCTATATTTCCTCGTCCCGATTTGTGCGGGAGGCGGGGAGGGTGGCATAGCTACTCATGGTGATAGCCGGTATTTTTTTCGATTTGCTGACTGCGGTATACCTGCTCCAGCAGGACGAGGAGCGAGAGCGCATGCGGGAGCGTCATATCCGAGAGACGAAGCGTTTTGAGACTGGCAGCATGCTCTGTGATAGTCGCGCGTGAGACGCCGTACGCTCCGCCGACGATGAGGCAGAGTTTTTGCGCGTGAATACCTCAATGCCGAAGAAACGCATGAAATGCGCGCGTATCCATACTCTCGCCCATCTCGTCCAGGAGGACGGGAGTGAGGCGCGGGTGCTTTTGCAGAAAATCGATAATTCGCACTGTCTCGCGCTCTCGGATGGTTTGCGGATCGCCCCGAGTTTGCGGCGTGATTTTCATGAGAGAAACAACACTGCCAAGTCTCTGAAGATACGTCTCTATCGGAGTGCGAAAATGATCGAATGAGTCGGCGACGACGAGGATCGTGATCATGATGTTATGCACGTGGAAATGAGTCGGCGATTTCGCGGGTGAGTGCATCTATAGCCGCATCATCGAGAAAGTCGCGCGTATCCGCTCGATCCTCGATCCTCCCGATCAGACATGACGGTATGAGGTGGACGTGCAGGTGTTTGACGGATTTTTTCATCGATCCATAGACGGACTCATCCCGCACGAAAAACGTATATCCCGGATGTCAGCGCGACTCAAACCATTTGCAGGCGAGATGGGTGATGTCTCTCATTTCGTTCCATGCTTCGGGTGCGATCTCATGAATGCGCTCGATATGCTCGCGCGCGATGAGCATGAGGTGATCGGGAGCGTACGGCGCGCGATTGGCGATCAGTCTCCAGTGAGCGAATTCTCGGATGATCTGCGATCTGATCTCCTCGCCGCAAAACGGACAATAGTCCGCGGGAAGCGATCGGACGTGCTCGGCGTACTGCATAGGCGGAGAGTGGGAAAAGACAAGTATATCGAAAAAATACGAGTGTGCCACTTCTCTTGCATGTGCAGTATGCGCATGCAGACACTGCGCTATCCCCGCATCACACTCGCAAAATCATCGGTCATCTCGTCGGCTCGATACCGGTGGATCGCATTTCGTATCGCCAGCATGCCAAATACGCTCGCCTGCCGTCGGCGGTGCGTGACCGAAAGTCCGAGCTCGTCGCGGATATAGTGCTCGTCGAGTGAGAGGATCTCCTCGATATTTTTTCCTATGAGGCTCTCCAGTGTCAGGCTCGCGCATGCGGTCGTCACCATGGACGTCTCTCCCGTAAAGCTCGCGTCCTGCAGGATACCATCCCGGATCACCAAGAAGACCGTCAGAGCATCGTCGCAGAGACGATTTTCCTCGCGATGCGCGATGTCGGCGTGATCCATGGCGTGCTTATTCGGAGGATTTTTTGCGTAGGCGGCGATGAGTTCGTTTGACGACATGAGTGTTATCCGAGTGTTTTGATTCCCTGCTCCAGCGCATCATAAAACCGGTCTATATCCGAGAGTGTGCTATAAATACCGATGCTCGCTCGCAGTGCTCCGGCGACACCGCGAAATCGCATGAGCGGCTCGGCACAGTGATGCCCGACGCGTACGCAGATATCGCGCTCCGCCAAAAACTCCGCGAGATCCGCGAGATGAACACCCGGGACGACATGCGACAGCACGCCTGCGCGTCCCTCCACTGCTCGCGGTCCGATGAGCTCGACGGCATAGGGAAACGACTCCAAGCGCTCGAGCGCCCTCTCGACCAGGGGTTTTTTCGCTGCTGCGATGGTATCGTATCCGCCGATGGAGTCCAGATAGGATATCGCCGCCGAGAGGCTGACCGCGCCGATGATGTGCGGTGTCCCCGGCTCGTGACGGTATGGCAGCCCCGCCGGCATGTAGCGCTCTTCGTGGACCCAGTTTATGGCGCCGCCCCCGCCAAATGCCGGTGGCAGCTCCCGCAGGAGTCGCTCTCGTCCGTACAGGATCCCGAGACCGGTTTCTGCGTAGAGCTTGTGTGCGGTGAAAAAAGCAAAATCGCAATCAATGGACTGCACGTCAAATGCGTAATTTGGCACTGCCTGACTCGCATCCACCACAAAGAGCGTATCAGCCCCGATCATCGGTCGGATCTTTTCGAGGGAAAATATTTTTCCCGTTACATTTGATACGGCGGTGAGCGCGACGACTTTCACCCTCGCATCATACTTTCTAGCAAAGTCGTCATAGTCAATATCGTACTCCTCGTCTATATCTACGAATACGAGCTCGATACCCAGATCCTCCGCCAGGATGTGCCATGGCACGACATTCGCATGATGCTCTGCGACGGACAGCAGGATCCGATCTCATCGCGCCAGCCTGCCCGCCCGCCTGAGGGCGAGAGCCAGATAGTTGAGTGCGTAGGTGGAGTTGTACGTATAGACGATTTCTGCCGAGGACTCGGCGTTTATGAGGTGCGCCGTGTCTTTTTTCGACTGCTCGTAGCGGATCTCCGACGCCTCCGACAGATCATAGGCGCCGCGGTGGATATTTGCATACTCCTCTGTGGAAAACCGCGCGACCGCCTCCACGACGGATTTCGGCTTTAGAGCGGTGGCGGTGGTGTCCAGGTAGACCAGATCCGGATGCGTGTCATACACGCCAAAGTCGTTTTTGTAGTCGCGCATACTATAAAGAAAAGGGGATAGCTGTAGGGATAATGTGCCGGATCGCCTGCCGGATGAGCGACTCTGTGTGCTCTCCGGATTCGGACAGACCGGCAGCGTACGTCTCGCGGATGCGTCCCTCTATGCAGAGGTGCGTCGCCGTCTCGGACGAGAGTCCGCGTGATCGCAGATAAAACAGTCGCTCGTCCGATAGTCGCTCTACCGAGAGCGCGTGCGAAGCGCGTACACGCTCCGAGGCTACGTGCAGCGCCGGGATGCTGCGGATCGTCCCGCTCGATCCTAGAAAGATATTTCGCTCGTGCAGTGCCACCTCTGCGTCCGAGATACCCGGTGCGACGCGTACGCCCGCATCCAGATCGACGCGACCGGCATCCAGCGCGAATGCCAGTGTGCGGATATCCGCGCTCGTGGTGTCTGCGATCATCCGGATATCCAGCACTGCATCCACACGCGCATCCGCCTGCGAGACGACGACGTATCAGATCTCTATCGTCGCTCCCGATCATACTAGCCGCATCTGCCTGCGTACCTCGATCGATGTATGGACGAGTCCCAGGAGGATAGCACGTCATCACTCGGTGATCTCTATCGTCCGCGTGGAGCTCACAGACGGCGTATCGATGAGGATCGTCGGCTCTGTGATCGTGATCGTATCGGGTGAAATGTCGGAGAGAAACAGTGTCTGCACAGGCAAAAAAGGTGCGTACAGAATATCGAAAATGCCCGTATTCGCAAATGCGAGTTTGACATGGGGAAAAGAGGGGTATACTGGCAGTGCCAAATCTTATTTATCTTTTTTAGGGCTTCGGTACTTTTTATTTCCAAAGAGGTATGACGGGCGACCGTCCATTCTCTTTGGATGCCCGTAGCTTCTCTAGGTGAATAAGGTTTGGCGACCAAGGACGGTCGTCCTTTGGGCGTGTGGACGCTGTCATCGCCTTACTTCTTCACTACATACTCATGAACACATCATAATCCTCATACTTTCGCCGTATTTCCCTCCAGAGTTTGACACTATGGAAAATGGGATATACTGACGGTGCCAGCTTATATATAAAATATGGAGGAGGGGATTTTTGTATCCCTGCATCCTTATAGGAAATTGATGACGGGTAACCGTCCGCATTTCCTGAGGATGTTGCCCCGCAACTCCATATTGAATGTATAAGTCTGGCGACCTAGGACGGTTGCCCGCTTTTGCGTGCACTGTCATGGTCGTCTACTTTTTCACTTTTTTTCCTATGCCTACTGATACATGAGCCGGATCCGGACTCGATCCCGAGGCAGAGTTTGCATCCAGATTTCAGTTTGAGCCAGAGCCTGTGCATGAGCACGAGTACGATCTCGTAGCCGAGGTCACGCGTGCCGCGCGATTTGCACCGCCGGATCAGACCGACTATCGCGAGGAGTATTTTCGTCTGCTCGAGGAGCATGAACGTCTGAAAAAATACTTTAAGGACAACCTATACATAGACTGCGATATGATCTTTTGAAAGCGCAAAAAGTAGGGTTGTCATATTTTACCCATAAAAAGGCACCTGTAAAATCCGCGACTTTCGCATGCGGACAGAGTTTCTCGGCTTGCTTCGTTACCCCTTTTTTCCCATGTCTCGCGAATATCTGGTGTCTCTGGCGCTCGTCGGTGTCGGGCTTTGCGTCTTTCGTCATATTCTCAGATCCGAGATCCGCCACGAGCGTATGCTCTGGGGAAACTATCAGGACGAGACGATCAAAGCGCTCATGTCCGAGGATCGAACATGTCGGTAGCATCGACGTTTCTGCGCATCTCTAGGAATTCGTATTTTCCTGAGTTTGCGTAGGTGGTGGCGGTGCTGGTAGATCTTGATTTTCAGAGGAAGCATAAAATTTTCTCTTTATATCTGCATCTGCCATAGTTCTTTTTTTAGAGAAATAATCATTCAAAAACTATCCATTTTTTTCTAAAAATCAACCCCGCATCCAGATCTACGAGACCACACGCTCCAGCGCTACACGATTTTTTTCCTTGTCTATAGACACGACGCGCACGCGCACTGCATCGCCCGTATTTACATACTGTGTGATGTCGGACACGCGCTCTGTAGCGCCGAGACGCGAGATATGGATCATGCCGTTTTTTCCCTGACCGAGATCGACGATGGCGCCCGTGCCCTCTATGATGCGATTCACGCGTCCGTCTAGGATGTCGCCCACCTCTAGCTCTCGCAGCATCGACTGGATAAATTCGAGCGCGAGCCGACCCGTCTGCTGACTGCGTCCCGTGATCGTGACGAGTCCCTCGTCCGTGATGTGGATGTCTACGCTGTAGTCGCGTTCGATTTTTTGGACGGTCTCGCCGCCGCGACCGATGACCTCGCGGATCTGATCGATCTCTATCTGCAGCGATAAAATCGACGGTGCATAGGGAGAGAGCTCGCTGCGTGGTGCGGAGAGCTGGCGCGTCATATCCATGCGGATGCCGTCCGTCGCCGTGCGCGCCCGAGCAAATACTTTTGCGATGGTATCGAGTGGGAGTCCTGTGATTTTACAGTCCATCTGGAGGGCTGTGATACCGTTTTTTGTGCGTGCGATTTTGAAATCCATATCCCCCAGAAAATCCTCCTCCGCCTGGATATCCGTCAGGATTTCGTAGTGTCCCGTCTTTTCATCGTAGATCATACCCATGGCGACACCCGCGACCGGCTCTGCGATGGGGACGCCGGCGTCCATGAGCGAGAGCGACGATCCGCACACCGATGCCATGGAGCTGGATCCATTACATGTCATGATCTCAGAGACCACCCGGATGAAATAGGGAAAATCCTCGAGCGCCGGCAGGACCGGCTCGAGGGCTTTCTCGGCCAGGCGTCCATGCCCGATCTCGCGTCGTCCGACACCCCGCAGCGGCTTCACTTCTCCGACGCAGTACGGTGGAAAATTGTAGTGGTGGATGTAGCGTTTTGTCTCCTCTTCGTACATATCGTCGATGAGCTGGGCATCGCCCGGACCGCCGAGCGTCGTGACGGTGAGCGCCTGCGTGATTCCCCGCTCGAAGAGTGCGGAGCCATGCACTCGCGGCAGCAGTCCCACCGTCGTCGAGATGGGACGATAGTCCTCGGGGCGGCGTCCGTCCAGTCGTATTCGCTCGGTCAAAACGCGCTCGCGCATGTATCGCTTTACATATGAATGGACGCTGTCGTGCACGTCTTTGACGGCTTCTTCGTGCACGTTTGCCTTGTCTGCGAGTCCTGTTTTCACCTCGTCGACCAGCGCATCAAACTGCGTATGAAAATCGACTTTGCCGAGATTGTACAGCTTTCAGAGTCGCTCCTGTGTCATGTACGGCGCGACGAGCGTGTGTGTCTCGGGATGCGATTCACGCTTGAGGAGTGGGGTATTTGGGATCGGATAGACCCGCGTATACTCCTCGAAAAAATCCCGCTGCACAGCACAGAGCTCGCGGATGAGGGAGTGTGCGTACTCGAGCGCGCGCATGACGAGTGCGTCGTCGGCTTGTTTTCCCTGCGCCTCGACCATGGTGATGGCATCCTCTGTCCCGGCGACGATGAGATCGAGATGTGCGCCTCTCGTCTGCTCGATCGACGGATCAAATATGAAATTTCCCGCCTCGTCGGATGCGACGCGTACGCCCGCCACCGGTCATTCAAACTCTGAAATACCCCCGAGCATGAGCGCGAGACTCGCCCCCGTAATGCCAAAAAATCCGAAGTCCGACACGCCTGAGGACGAGAGTATCGTCGAGATGATTTGGATATCGCTTGCGACTCTCTTTGGAAACATGGGGCGAATGGGGCGGTCGATGAGCCGGGAGTTTAGCACCGCGCTCTCACTCGGACGTCCCTCGCGCTTCATAAATCGGTTTCCGCCGATCTTTCCCGAGGCGTAGTATTTTTCCTGAAATTCGACCAGCATCGGAAAATAGCCGATATCAGTCAGCTCATTGCGCACGCCCGCGGTCGTCAGCAGATAGTCGCCGTCGTCGTCGGCGATGACTACGCTCCCGTGTGCGAGCAGCGCGATGCGCCCGCTTTCAAATGTCAGGGATTTTCCAGCGATGGTGTAGGTTTTCGTGACGGGAGTGGTATGGATTTTGTCAGCGTCTTGGAGTCCGGGGATCATGATTTACAGAGAAAAATATAATGAAGAAGTATATGCGAGAACGCAAAAATGAAAAGGGAAATCACCTACTTCAAAGACAATCATGCATGGTGCATTGCCGTATACACCATTGACGTTTTCGAAAAAAAGCAGGTGAAAAGATATGATGAAAAAAAGCCTCCGCTCAATTGTTTACGCGCTCTTTTTGTGTCTCTCTGTCTCCTGTCGCAGTTTCTCCACATTTCGCAGACGCATCGGCTCACGCTCCGCGAGCCCCGTCCGAGTCGTAAACTGAAATCCGCAAAATAGCGCCAGACTCGCCTCCAGCCACGCTCATGGTGAGAGGTTTTTTCCTGCCTTTTGTACCAGCTCGTCGTAGAGATGGCTCGTGCGGATCATGGCGTCCTCGCGTCCCAGATTATCCAGATCGCTCTCCTGCATGATGCGATGGGCGAGCGTCGTCGCCGGTGCCAGGGGGATCGTGCAGACTACGAGCGAACGCACATGATTGATACGAGTCTCGTGCACTCCCTGATTGCGCAAAAATCTTGCGGCATATTCGGCGCCGATAATTTCATTGTCATCATAGCGATCAAAAAATCCCGTATCGTGAAACAGTACCGCGACCAGCAGGTCCTCGCGACTCTCGGCATCGAGTCCCTCATGCTCCGCCAGATAGTCGGCGCGCTCGTACACTTGGCGGGTGTGTTCTAGATTGTGATACGGATAGTCATCATGCGCGCGAATGTAGGCTTCGCTGATGATGTGCGCCTCGCGCAGGAGCGGGGATGCTATTTTCATGTGTTTGTATATTTTTTTGAGCCTGACTCCCCTCGGACGAGAGGGGAGTGTCGTTATCGTATTCACGTGCCAGTTTTTACTGTGATCAGATGCCGAGCTCTCCGAGCGCCTTTTCTTCGGTTTCGGTGACGGGGACGATCGATGTGATGCCGACCAGCTCCAGCGTGTCGCGCACTTCTTCGTTCATATTGGTCAGGTACATTTTTCCGCCGTTTTCCTCGATGTTTGAAAAAATATCGGCGATATACCCGATCGATTTGCTATTCAGATACGTGAGTCCGGAGAGATTGAAGACGAGCTTCTTTCCCGAAAAATCTCCGATCTCGCTATACAGCGATGTAAATGTCGTATCCGCATTGGTCTCATCCAGCTCTCCCGAAAGCTCGAAAATCATAACGTCGGCTATCGTGCGGGACTTGACATTGACGAGCGTCTCCATTGAAAATAAAGTAAGAAATACATTGCCGCCCATGGTAGCAGTTTTTTTGTCGGGCGCAAGTTTTTCATCGCTACATCGTCCCCGCCGTTTCATCCGTTTCCCAGAGTCCCAGCTCATTTCCGCAGGAGTCGTCAAAATGACACATCCATCCCATCCCCTTCACGGGTATTTTTTCCATGGTGATCATCCCGCCGTGTTCGCGTACTTTTGCCATACTCGCGTCGATGCTATCGACTCCGATATAGCTTGTGATTTTCATGTTTGCTTCTATTCTCGGCATCATGCCCATATCCGAGGGCATTGGCTGCGGATCGTGCGTCATGACGAAATAGTATGGAGGACCCTCCGACCCGACCGCCTGGAGACTCCATCAAAATACTCATCCGTAGAAGCGCTGCGCCCTGTCTACATCGTCGACAGGGATGGTGGTATGGACGATGGTAGGCATAGGCAGTAGAGGCAAGAAAATAAACGACTCCAGTATACGCAATATTTTTTGACGACTTCTTAATGTGAAAATACAGAGGGTCTATGAGCATCGTTTCATGACGGAGGCGAACACCTTGCCATCTCGTTTCAGGAGTCAGAATACCGGGGTCTTCCCTTCAGCACCCCTTCATCGCTTTCAGTATACTCTTCTTGCTTAGAAATAACTCTCATCCACTTCAAACTCTCCGAGCTCCTGTGTTTGATTGATTGAGATACGGACAATTGCCTGTCGAAAATGATTGTACCAGAGATTCACCGTGACTCACACAATTTTTGCTGTTTGAGTCGCAGTAAAATCCTCGAAAAAATAGGAAAAAATTCTTCCTATTTTGTATCGTGATATTTACGCTTTGGTATACATAGCAGAGAGTATAGGGATACTTTCTGCTCGTCGAGAGCCATACAAAATCCCGGTTTTTGTAAAAAACCGGTTTCTCAAAATCCGAGGACGTCCGTATACTCTACTAAAATTCCCATCATGAAAAGCCTATCCGAAATCGTCGTCTGTCCCGTGGACGGCATATCTCCGGCTCTCGAGAGTCATATTCTCGAGGCGCTTGCAGGTCATCCGCACTCGCCGATATGGCAGTATCCGGAGTGGACGCGCATGCTCGTACGGGCGGGCGGTGCGGGTGCCGGATGGTATGTCGGGATTCGGTCTGGCGAGGGAGTATCCGCGTTTGCCGTCGTCGAGGAGCGATCGATCGGATTCAGTGTGCGTGCCGGGTTTTGTGTGGGAGGACCGGTCATCCGCGATGAGAAAACCGGTATATCCGACGCACTCTCTCAGGCGCTTCGAGATCTCTCTCGCCGCGAAGGATGGCTCTTTGTCCAGTGCGAGCCGCTTCTCGATGTCGAGCTGCCGGGATTTTTTTCATGATCGTACAAACGATTTATCGAGCAGTATACTGCCCGGATCGATACTACTTGAGACGAGGACGCCATATTTGCCGGTATGACGCAAAAGGGACGCCATGCCATCCGTACCGCCGAGCGCGCCGGTGTCCGGATTGAGGTCGCGGATATCACTGCGAAAAACATTGATCGATTTTATACACTGTTTTCCGAGACGACAGAGCGCGATCGATTTTCCGGTAATTCCCGGTGATACTTTGGGGTGCTCCTCGATTTTTTTGCGAAAACCGGGTTTGGCGAGCTGCGATTTGCATGGGTGGGCGAGCGACTTGCCGCCGCCGGTGTGTTTGTCTATTTCGCCAATGTCGCGCTCTACTACTACGGCGCATCATCGGGTGATCCGGCACTGCGAAAGGCGATGGCGACATACCTCCTGCAGTGGTCGAGCATTCGCGAAGCGGTGCGTCGTCCGTGTCTCGTCTATGATTTTCTTGGGATCGCACCACCGGACGAGGGCGATCATCGGCTCGCGGGCGTTACTCGATTCAAACGAAAATTTAGCAAAGATATCACGAAATGGTCCGATGCGAAAATATTTATAGCGCGACCGGTCGCATACCGGTTTTTTTGCATTGCCCGGGCGGTGCGCAGGATGTTTCGGGAAAATTAGCGTACGAGTTTCGGTTGTATTTCCGAGGTAAATATTTCTCGTATTGATACGGCTTCAAACTCAATCTCATCCACAGATAGCTCGCGTATCGTCTCCACGGTCTTTCCCACCGAGAAAAATCGTAGCGGCTTTCCAAGTATCAGAGCTTGGCGGATCTCCGCTAGACATCCGTCGGAGACGGCTCCGTATTGCCAGATTTCATCCACTGTCTCGATGATGCGCATATTCGCCGCGCGTACGAGATCGCGATCCACGAGGTCGTAGAGAAAGTAGCCGAACATGCAAAACGGATTGAGCGGGACGACACCCTGTCGAAATGCATGAGCGCATACGAGCTCTTTCGCATAAAACGCGTGTCGTGAGAGTGCGGTGTACACGAGGCGCTGTGATGGCATATCGGAGGGCGCTACAGTATCGAAATCAAAATCTCCTCCCGCACGACTTCCGAGAGATCGATTGTGTGGTGTTTCATGTTGACGGTCTTGACATCGTCGGGTGCGAGCGGATCGTATGTACGATTGTACGTGCGCCCGATTCCCGAGAGAGAGATGGATTTTGTCCCGCCCTCGTGCCGCACGCGCGCCGAGAGCGAGTCGATGATGACCTCGATGCCGTCGTCGAGTGAGATGAGCCGCACGCGAAATGAGAGTGCAGACAAAAACTCCAGATCGTCGTAGTACCCCTCGGGGATCTCTCCCTCGAAACTATACTCGCGCGTATCGCCCGCATGACTGTCCAAAAGATCGCCGACGGGTATGGAGAGGAGATTCATGGAGAGCGGGGTTAGCTGCCGGATGGCTGTGTCAGGTGTTTTTGCGCACGAGAGGCGAATCGGTCGCGAGCACAAATAATATTGCCCTCTGTCGGTAAGCATCATGCACAGTTACACCATAAAAAGAGTCATACGTGTTTCCAAAATCGGGGATCGTCATTCGGACAGCCCAGCTCCTCCCATACATACCTTCGAAAGTTGTATATTTCGCATACCAATTGATTCCAATATTGTGATCAGTGTTTATCTGTGACGATACCCTGAATTGTCTGTATAAATGCGGGCGAGAGTTCTTGTTTGATCCACCTTTTTGCTATACATGCCCAAATTTCCTGATCAGGATAGTTGGCGTCTTGATATTTCTCTTTTATAAAATGTACTGCTTCAAGCCATCACTCCGGATAATAATAGTATCTGCGTGTATCGCGAAAGGATATTCGTCGATCCATTGCTGTGGTTGCTTATGTAAAAAATCGAATCTTATCCGCAGCGGGATGATTGCGCAGTTTCTCCAGTGTTTTCGCCTCTATCTGTCGTACCCGCTCGCGCGTGACACCAAACTCTCGTCCGACCTCCTCGAGCGTGTGGATCTCGCCGCCGTCGAGTCCGAATCGCATGATGATGATCTTTCGCTCGCGCGGTGTCAGAAAATCGAGCATCTCGTAGAGATTCGATTTGAGCAGTGCGAGATTTGCCGATTTGTCGGGCGTCAGATATTTGTCATCCTCCACGAAATCGCCGAGCGTGGTATCATCCTCGCCGCCGACGGGCGAATCGAGTGAGAGGATATCCTGCGAGATACGCATGATCTGGCGCACTTTTCGGATGTCCATATCCAGCTCCAGAGCCAGCTCCTCCATGAGTGGCTCGCGTGCCAGCTCCTGCGTCAGACGCCGATACGTGTGCATGAATCGATTGATCGTCTCGATCATATGCACCGGTACGCGGATCGTGCGTGCCTGATCGGCGATGGCGCGCGTGACGCCCTGGCGGATCCACCACGTGGCGTACGTCGAAAATTTGAATCCGCGCTCGGGATCAAATTTATCGACCGCCCGAAAGAGTCCGACATTTCCCTCCTGGATGAGATCCAGCAGTCCCAGTCCCCGTCCCATGTATTTTTTCGCGATGGAGACGACCAGGCGCAGATTCGCCTCGGCGAGTTTTCGGCGTGCCTCTTGGTTTCATTTTTTTATGAGGCGCCCGAGACGAATCTCTTCTTCAGCATCTATGAGCGGAAAACGTCCAATCTCATTGAGATACATTCGGATGGAGTCATCCGAAATATCCGAGAGATTGACGACTTCTTCTTCTTTTTTCTTCGGGGCGTTTTCTCCTTTGAAAAGGGCATCCTTGTCGAGCGAGTCCACGAGTTGGACGTTCATCTTTGAGAGGCGGGCGTAGATCTCGTCCACGAGCTCGAGGTTTTCCTCCGCTTTCGGTATGGCGGTCAGGACTTCATCGTAGGTGATTCGCCCCTCTGCTTTTCCCTTTTTCATGATCTGCTGTATATCCTCGGGCATGCCCTCCAGGATCTCCGATGGCACGGTCACATCGATGAATTTTTGCAGTCCCTTGCCGATGCGGCGTCTGTCCTGGGAGCGATCGATGGGAATGCGTCGCAGTCAGCGCTCTTTCGACTGCGGCCCCAGCTCGTCGGTCGCGATATCATCGAGGGGTTCTTCGTCGGCTTCCGATTCGAGCTCGACGAGATCTTCGTAGTCAGGCTCTTCGATGTCGCGTTCGGTGTCGGTGATCTCCATTTGCTCGGCATCACTTGCGAGATCATCGATCGCATCATCCTCTATGGACTCGTCTCCCGTATGGGCGAATGTCGGCTCGAGCTTTTGGACTTTTGAGGCAGAGGCATCCGATGCGTCGTCGGACTGCTCGGATTTTTTGAGAAACTGATCGAGCTCGGGCGAGAGATCGGAGGCGACGAGCTCCGAAAGATCCACCTCTTCGGCGTTTCTTCCTATAGCGTCTTTTTTCGGATCGCGGTGATTTTTCGGGGGTTGTTTCGGCATAGTGTTTGGGATAGTTCGAAAGTATTATCGCAGCAGTCCCAGAGACTTCCCGCGCCGCAGGAGCGCATCGTACTCGCTCATGAGGGTGTCGGGACCGGACTCGTCCGGACTGTCCATACGCGCTATGAGCTCGGTGCGCTCCTGTTCGAAGAGGGTGTGATTGAGACGATGGACGAGTGCGAGAAATTTTTGCTTTCTGCTTTCGTCATTTGTGCCGGTATTTTCCTCCTCGACAAAGAGGGACACGCCCGCGACGGAATCATGATCGAGAGCGTCGTCGTCTCCCCACGATTCACCCGCCGAAAGCATGCGACGAAGCGTCAGAGCGCTGGCTCACTCCTGTAGATTTTCGAGATTATACGCGAAATTTGCAAAAAACAAATCGAAATACCCGTAGCTTCCCAGGTATCCCGTGATGAGCTCATGCAGATCAAATGCGTGTACCGGTTCGTCGCGTGCGGATACCGGTTTTCCCCGGTATTTTTTCAGCTCTTCGTAGACGCTCTCGATGGAGATGCCCAGCGTCTCGGCGATCTGGCGGATATGCACGTCCCGCTCTACGCTGTTTGCGAGTTTTTTGAGCATGGGAAGAAGCTCGCGCACTATTTGCGTTTTTCCCGAGAGCGTGTTTGTATTGATTTTTTTATTCGCGTGTG
>JANQGT010000030.1 GCA_028277205.1 Candidatus Altimarinota bacterium | reverse complement strand
TATGCACCGAAAGTGGTGGACTAGAAAAATATGCTCTCTATACTCTCTTTTGAAAAGTGGCGTTCTACGCTGCTTTTTTTTGCTGCATGCCCTGAATTCTTCGATGAAATGCCCTGGCAATCTCCCCCGAACCCGGTTTTCATTCTCTGATAATTTGCTCAACCCGCCTCGCAACATCTCATAGCGCCATTTTTCATGCATTTACTCGATCCATGAGTTCATCGACAACTTTGCGTGCTTGCTCAGCGCTTACTGTTCTGACGCGTGCCACATCACCCCTTGCGATATCTTTATCTCGATTATCTCACTGCGTGATCGTCACGATAAAGCCGTTTTTATCTACGATTTTTCCATCAGGCATTTCTCGTCAGAGTATTTCCATCGTCTTTCAGTCAGTACCTTCTAGGGTCACGCAGATACAATCATCGTCATATCTGTACGTACGTACGAGTCTCATTTGACGCTGCTGTCCTGCTTTATTGGAAACTCGCACATTCCAGCCGGAGCCGGATATTTCCATTCGTTTTGGTTTGCCGTTACTTCCCATCACCAGCGCGCGTGGTGCGGCATTTGATCAAAATCATCACCATACATATTCTCATTTGATTTCATGTCTAAAGCGTTTTTCTGAATTTCAGCCCGCATTTTTAGAAAAAGAATCAGCGTAAGAGTGTGAGAGCTGGCGCATGAACATCGTGATAATAAAGTTTATTATTTCAATTACATCACATATTTTTCATAAATCAAGTATTTTATACACCCCTGAAAGACCCTATCCAGCTGGGTCCCATATAGTATTCTCATCATAAAAAAACAGGACCTGCGATCCTGTTTTTCAGTCGAGACGAGTCGGTATTTAGTACATTCCGCCCATACCTCACATTCCCCCCATACCTCACATATCGCCTGCGTGCGAGTGCTCTTCCTTTTTGGGGATTTCCACCACGACGGACTCTGTCGTCAGAAACATTCCGGAGATGGAAATGGCGTTTTCCAGTGCGGCGCGCGCCACCTTTTTCGGATCGATGATTCCGGTCTGGATCATATCCACGAATGCATCCGATCCGGCATCGTACCCGTAGTTTACATCCGCGCTCGCGAGGATATGATCGACGATGACCGCTCCCTCCTTGCCGGCATTTTCCGCGATCTGTCGCACCGGATACGAGAGTGCACGCGCGACGATGAGTGCACCGATGCGCTGATCGGAGTTTTCATAGTCCGCCGCTTCGAGGGTCTTGGCAGCTTTCAGCAGTGCGACACCTCCGCCGGGGACGATCCCCTCTTCGACGGCGGCTTTCGTCGCATTCAGCGCGTCCTCGATGCGCAGTTTCTTTTCCTTCATTTCGACTTCGGATGCTGCACCGACCTTTACGACGGCGATACCACCCGCCAGCTTTGCCAGGCGCTCGGCGAGCTTTTCGCGATCGTAGTCAGACTTCGTCTGATCGATCTGTGTGCGGATCTCAGCAACACGTCGGTTGATCATATCTTTGTCGCCCTGTCCGGCGATGATGGTCGTCGCGTCTTTTTTCGCCACGACGGTCTTCGCGCGACCGAGGTGCTCTATGGTCGCATCCTCCAGTTTGTAGCCGAGCGTATCGGTGATGACCGTCGCTCCGGTGAGCACGGCGATATCCTGCAGCATCTCTTTTTTTCGATCACCGAATCCCGGTGCTTTGACCGCGAGGACATTCAGGACGCCCTTGAGCTTATTGAGAATAATGCCCGCAAGCGCATCTCCCTCGACATCGTCGGCGATGATGACGATCTCGCGTTTTCCCGACGCCGCGAGCTGCTCGAGCAGCGGGAGAATGTCTTTCATGGACGAGACTTTTTTGTCCGTGATGAGGATATGCGCATCCTCGAGACGTGCTTCCATTTTCTCCGCGTCTGTCACCATGTAGGGAGAGACATATCCATTGTCAAATTTCATTCCCTCTGTCACCTCTACCGACAGTCCGAATGTCTGTCCCTCCTCGACTGTGATGACGCCGTCCTTTCCGACTTTTTCCATCGCCTCGGAGATGATCCGTCCCACCTCCGCATCCTGCGCGGAGATCGTCGCGACCTGGGCGATTTCTTCCTTTGTGTTGATGTCCTTGGCATTGCTTGCGAGCTCGTCGGAGACCAACGCACCCGCACGCTTCATGCCGTTTTTGAGCTCTATGGCATTGATACCGGAGCGGATCTCTCGGAGTCCCTCCTTTACCATCGCATACGTCAAAAGCGTGGCGGTGGACGTACCGTCTCCGGCGGCGTCGTTTGTCTTGGTCGCCGCTTCTTTTATGAGCTCGGCTCCGAGGCTCTCGACTTTATCCTCGAGCTCGATTTCTTTTGCGATCGTCACTCCGTCGTTGGTCACTTGCGGAGCACCGTATCCTTTACTGAAAATGGCGTTTCGCCCTTTCGGACCGATGGTCGCGATGACGGTGCGAGCCACCGTTTCCATACCCGCAAACATCTTGAGGCGGGCATCGTCTGAAAAAATAACCTGTTTTGCCATAGCGTATAGGAGTTAGAAATGAGAGAAAAAACTATGAAAATTTCGCGAGTACATACTCGGCGCCGACGATTTTGTATTTTTGCTTGGTGCCGGACTCGTCGT
This sequence comes from Candidatus Altimarinota bacterium, assembly GCA_028277205.1. Taxonomy (GTDB): domain Bacteria; phylum Patescibacteriota; class Gracilibacteria; order BD1-5; family UBA2023; genus JANQGT01. The sequence goes on along the minus strand of JANQGT010000030.1, from coordinate 32,007 downwards.
CGAGCTCGATATCGTCGCCCGCGTATTTCGCGACTAGGACCTTATCACCCTGCGAGAGCTCTATCGGACGGATTGTTCCGTCGACTTCCTTTCCGGAACCGACGGCGACGACTTCGTACATATTCGGCACGTCGTCTTTGCCTTTCGACGGGAGGACGATACCGCTTTTAGTCACGTTCTCGGGAGCGATTCCCCTCAGGAGGACGCGATCGGAGAGAGGCTGTATCTGCATGGATTTTCATGAATTATGGATAAAAAACCTCGCACTCACAGTGTATACGTGCTAATTTTAAAGTCAAGAAAAAATATCCCCTGACGTATGTATTTGCCTATGCTTCAGTCCTCCCCGACCATGGAGTCGGAGAGGATTTCATGCACTCTGTAGCTATGCGAGAGTACGGGACATCGTTTCTTTTCGTGCCAGCTGACCGCATGCCGCCGCGATGTCGTCACCCATCGTATGGCGCACTGTGGAGGGCACGCCCGCTCGCTCCAGTGTCCGCTGAAATTTTTCGATGATGAGACGGCTGGACGGACGATGCCCGCGTCCCATGATGCCCTCACCTGGATTGTAGGGGATGAAATTCACATGCGCGAGCCGACCGCGCAAAAGCTCGGCAAGCATCGGCGCAAGCTCCAGGCGATCGGTCACCCCCGCGATCATGATGTATTCGTAAAACACGCGCTTGTTTGTCATCTGTACGTATTCGTCGAGTGAATCCATGAGATCGGCGACGGGATAGGTATGATTGACCGGCATGATGGCGCGACGCGTCTCATCATCCGGCGCATGTAGCGATATCGCGAGGCTCACCTGCGGAAAATCCCGGGCGATCTCGCGAATTTTCGGGACGATGCCGCATGTGGACACCGTCACACGCCGACTCGAAAAATCCCATTTTTTCTGATCGGTCAGGATGCGGATAGCAGACGATACATTCGCATAGTTTAGAAATGGCTCGCCCATACCCATAAAGACGATATTTCGCAGCTCTCGTCCCTCCTCGCGCAGCACCTCTTTTGCAAATGCCACCTGATCAAGAATCTCTCACGCCGAGAGATTTTTTTCGAGTCCCAGCTTTCCCGTCGCGCAAAACACACACGCCATCGGACAGCCCGCCTGACACGAGACGCAGAGCGTCGTGCGTCCCGAGAGATGGCGCATGATGACCGACTCGATTTTTTTGTCGTCTGTGGTAGCAAAAAGGATTTTGGTCGTCTGATCGTCGTCAGACGTTTGTATGGTCTCGACGGACAATGACTGCGTATCCACATGCTCCGACAGCGCACTGCGAAGTCAGAGCGGTATCGTCGTATACTCGGAAAAATCCGTCTTGTTATTTTTGTAAAACTCGGCGTATATCTGCGCGAGACGGTACGGTTTTTCCCCTGCTCATACGAGTATGTCCCGCATACCCGCCTCATCGTGGATGCTCGTCTTTGGTGTGGTGTTTCAGTGCATCATAATCTCTCGCGAGAGAAGCACAAATATAGCGAAAGAGGTCTCTTTTTGCAAGATGAATTTTGGTAACCTCGCGTATTCGCAAACGATGCCGTCCGCACGCTGATATTCGCCGCGCACGATCCGGAAATATCCGAGGCGCAGATATTCCCGTCTGGGAGTGCGGTCGGATCGGAGGATGCCGCGTGCTTTCAGAAATTTGAACAGACGATTTTGCCCGGTACCGAGTACCCTTGCGACATCGCCGACGGAGTACGTACCCGAGGTACCGAGAGAGGTCGTCCAGAGCTGTCCGTCTTCGCGAGGAGTGATGGTGATGAGCGCGGTCATGGGAGAGGAGTTAGGAGTGTGCGGGCTCGGGATCTGTCGCGGGATCTGTCGCGGGAGAGAAGAGATCATTGATCGTGTAGTCGGTGCCGAGGAGGTCGTTGATGGCGTCTGTCCATTGCTCGCGGATGCGCCATTGGAAGAGGTTCTTCTTGAGGACGCCACTGATACTCGAGGGAGACCGTTCGAGGTATGTCGAGAGACGAAACTTGAGTCCGGGGGTTTCCTCGAGGAGGAGATGGATTTTTCTTTTCTGCGACACTCATACATGCGATTGAGTTGTATTCGAAAGCATAATAACGTAAGGTAATGGCTTTAGATTTCTGTGATTTGAAAACAAGTATAATCGAGTAAGTTGTGATTTCAAGTTTTTATTCGATTTTCTTTCACTTTCTGCTTGCCTTTTTTTCAAAATTGGTACAATTATTTCAGTTTAGCATCACTATTTCTTTAGTATGGCTCGACAAAACGAGTCTTTCGATAAACGTTTTCTCAGCGACTTTCTTGCTGAGAAACTCACTCGCATGAAAGAAGAAAAGAATCTTACTGCTGTCGAAATCGCTGATAAAATCGGAGTATCATACCAGTATATATCGAATATGTTGAATGGTCGGACGATATGAAATACTTCAGCATTCCGCAAAATCGGTATCGCAATGGGTCTTTCCGAGACGCAGATGGAAAATCTCATCATCGAAGCCAAAAAAGCCGAGCTCGAGCATTCGCATGGGATAAAATTGGCAGAGTCATCCGGCGAACGCATTGAGGACTTTGAAGTTGCCCTCTCTCGAGAATATGGAATTTCAGACAAGGAGGCGATCGAAGACATAAAGCTCGCCATCGATTTCATTCGCCACAAATACGGAGAAAAATCGGACAAACCAAAACACAGAGGCGATTAGCACTTGTTGTTCTTTATGCCCATATGATCCTTGAGGATACCATCCCCGTCGATCTGTACCGGGTAGCTCGGGAATTCGGCATCACGATCGATGAAACATGTCTGTCTCGTCTGCGCGGACTGTGCTTTTGGTGGGATCAATTTCGTATCATCGTCGATGCGAGATTATCTCTCATAGAGCGGCGCTGGGTGATCGCTCACGAGCTCGGGCACTACTTTCATCGGGAGGTCGGGGCGTCCTCGGGACGATACGTACACGCTCTGGATCCCAGGGAGATTCGTGCCGACGACTACGCCCGAAAACTCCTCATGCCAAAAGACGCCTTTCATGAAGCCGTATCACTATACGGATGCGATGCCGTGGTGCTGGAGCGGGTATTCGGAGCTCCGAGACGTCAGGTGGAAAAACGTTCGCAAGAATTGTTTTGCTAACAATCGGACATGCAGAAACCCATCAAGCTCCTCTACGCACACTACGCGCTCTTCGCGGTACTCGGCATGTTTTTCACGCTCCCGTTTGTCGTCGCCGCTTTACACCATTCTTGCAATGGGTACACGTGTCTTGTGCGGTGTATCGAGACGGAGGATCCCGATTACTTCAGCGAGGACTGCGGGTATGGCTATCGAGCGAAGCGAGAATCAATGTTCGAGGCGTTTACGACGCGAGCACTGGTTGCTCAGGTCATAGGGGGATTGGTATGACTGCTGTTCGCTTCCGGGTATTTTCCCACACTGCGAAAACCGGATTTTGACGATGAAAGTCCGGAAGAACGACAGGAAAGAGAGCAAAAAAACGCATCCCTGCTGTGGGAGTACTTTCTCTGGGAGTCCGATGAACAACTGCTGTTTTTCGCACTCATCTTGTTCGCATTCCTGAACGTATCGCTCTACTGAGGAGCACTCATGATGGAGCCGACTCTGCTGACTTTGCTGATCATATATCTCGCCGTTGTCGCACATTTTTGCGATGAATACAGAAGAAAACAAAAATCAAACGACGAATAACGCCTCAAGCATATGAAAAAGCTCTATCTACTTGGCATTCTCTTCATGATCGCTCTCGTGATTACCATATACGATCGCGCAAGTTTTCCCTATCGAGCATGATGAAATGCGGTGTCCGTCCTCAAGCAAGGGAGTATGCAAGAGTACACCGTCGTGCAGGTCGTCGACGGCGACACTATCAAGATACGCGGCAACTGAGCGCTTGACGTTATTCGCATACTCTGAATCGATACGCCTGAAACGTATACTACCCGAACCGGATACAAGGAATGCTATTGAGATGAAGCTTCAGCATTTGCGACGGATCTTCTTCTCGGAAAGTCGGTACGAATCGAATACGACCGCACCCAGTCCCGAAAGGACAAATACGGTCGATATCTTGCCCATGTTTGGATAGACGGCGAGCTGTATCAGGAGAGGGCTATAGAAAATGGATACGGATTTCACTATGTCTATGATTGACCGACACGGTATCATAATATTCTTCAGGCTGCGGAAAATCGAGCGCGAAAGGCGCATCGCGGTGTATGGAATGCATGCGACGGAGAGAGAACGCATGTGAAAAACACACGCTATGATACTGTAGAGCCATGGGTGGAGTCATTGGAAAAAATGCCTGCGAAACAACTGCTAGAGCTCGCAGAGGAAGAATTGAAACGCCGAGAAGAGCGTTCTAACACTTCTGATTCCGAGTAATATATGGTATGATTGCCTTGTGCTTCGGGGTGCCTGTGGAGGTGGTGGAGCGGAGGTGTGGGGAGGTGTTTTTAGATATCGGACATTTATTGCCTTAAATCTCTTATTCTTTTTATGAGATAAACGCCGTATGCTTTGCTTGTAATTCTTGTTTGTGATATATACTGCCATTAATTTATTCTCCGAGTCAGAAGGTATGGATCAAAAAAAGCTCAACATAGTCTACGACTGACCACTGCTTCGAAGCCACACAATGGAGGTCTCGGAGCTTGCGCCAGCACTTCTTGCACTTGCGAACCTCGTCAAAGAGGCGGCATACATACTCAATAAATGAAAAACAAATGTGTCTGTCAAGGTTGATGCGCGATTCAGAGAGTGAAGTTTTGGAGTCGAACTTCTTTTTTCTCAGGAGACTTTTCAGGCAACTCAATGATTGCTTACTATTTTTAATAGTAATGAGGTAAATTCGGTACTCAATATTGCAGAGATACTCGGATATATATGAATGACTATGACTATCCTGTGGTGAGGATCTCTGATTTCACTTGTGAAGGATCTGCACGGAAAAAAAATTCAATCTACAGAGCTGAAAGATGGAAATGTTGTGTTGCAAATCGAATGAGGCGTGACAATCAATGTGACAGAAGAGATTTATCATCTCTATGAAAATCGAAAAGTTAGACAGCATTTGTCAGAGGCAATATCAGAACCTCTATGAGAAGAGGGTATTGACTTGTTTGTGGCAAAAGATGGAGAAAACGAGATACGAATCGACAAGGAAGATGCGTGTAAACTGGCAGTAACTCCACCAGATAGTGAAGTTTACGAAGAGAAAGAAAATATGAAATTGAAAATCATAACCGTCAGTTTTATTCCTTGACAGAAATGGAAGGTAACAGACTGAAAGCGAAGCTTTTTTGTGGCAATTCAAGATCAACAATTTAACTCGGAAATTGATCAGGATCGTAAATTTGGTAAAAATGATCAAATTGAGGCAAGAGTATTAACTCGAAGGACTATCAATCAAGATCAAACCGAGAAATCAGAATACATTATTACTGAGGTTTATAAACATATTTCAGCACCCTCACAGATGCAAATACATGATGCTGAAAAAGGTGACTAATTTCAATTTCTTCAGAAAATATTTTGGCTTCAAATTCAGAAAAACCTGACGCTAATTTCAATTTCGCAAAAAATAATTTCAATTTTTCGAAATACTCCCCATACCCACCATCATCTACCTCCGCAAATCCACGGATCGCTCGGACAAGCAGGTGCACTCTCTCTGTTTGAGAACTCGATAAGTGTCGGTAGAAAAAGCGCGAGAAAAATTTATACTATCATTCTCTATATCTCATGTTCGGTGATCGCCAGATCATAGCTAAATGAACCACATATCGTGATGATCGATATTTTTCCAGAGTACCCGCCATCACGAATCTTTCGAGCAATCGCATTCGGCGTTGCTCCGGTGGTAAAGCTGTCGTCAAGGATGAGAATATGTTTATACGCAGCAATATCAGGGGGTATTTCCACAGAAAGACTCATTGAAGCATTATGCACCCGATGTTTTCGGTCGTGTATGTCTTTTTGAGGTTGCAGGATTCTTCCAAAAGGGGGAATCTTTTCCGCCTTGATCTTACGAAGTTTGAGATTGAGACTTTTTTCAAGTACATCGCGAAATTGTATTTTGCGACTATGTGTCGGGGGAGCAAACGCGAGACAGTCAACTCCAGTATTTTTGACATACTGACGAATAGTATCTGCATATCGGTCGGTAACCTGTTCCAAAAATGACTGATTGCCGAGCTTTCCATGGTACAGCTCCAGCGCTGTGCGTGAACGTCCAAATCCATTTTCCAATACCGAAGCTTCAAGGAAGAAGAAATGATCAAATCCTATTTCGACGAGTTCCCGGAGATTCGCACGGGCTGACTCCGAGGCGTCGAGCATACCGTTTCTCTTCCTCCGGTATTCGATACTCCCACAAATTTCAAGGTACTCTTTTGCTTTTTCAACGATCCGATCCGAGAAGTTATGTCTCGAGTCGGTACACCACCCGACGAATCCGTCAAACCCCACGAGGAATGTGTCGTCCGGAGCGATGTACATGCAGTATTGATCAAATACTTCTTCCAGTTCGTCTTGTGATACTACCTCGTCATACTCACTTTCGATCCTACAAATTACTTCTGCTTTCAGTATCTGCACTCTATTAGGAGTCCACTCGATACCATCCCGAATGTTACTCCCAACATAGACGAACTCATGAGGAAAATAGCGAACAGAACTTGTTTTTCCTTCAACTCGTATTTTATTGAGAGACAAAAGCTTCCGCAAATGCAAAAACGCAGTTGTTCGCCCCACAGAAAGTTGTTTTGCTATCTGCGTTGATGAGAGACCGGGATTTTCCTGAACCAATGAGAAAATCCGTTCGGTAAGATGTACACTTTTTTTGCTCATTCATGTTCAAAGTGAACGAAATCATGTTCAATTTGAACGTGATTATAATGCGTATCCGATAGAAATCAAAAAAATATATTTCCCAAAGATTTTTCCATGCCCACAATCATCTATCTCCGAAAATCCACGGACGACTCCCGCCACCAAAAGGCGAGCATCGACGACCAGCGCACGTGGGCGGAGGAGTATATCGAGGGGCTGAGGCAGCAGGGACGCGAATGCGAGATCGTGAGAATCTTCGAGGAGCGAATGAGCGCCAAGAAACCGGGTCGTCCCCTCTTCGCGGAGATGATAGGCTATTTCTATGAATGAAAGGCGGACACGCTCATCACGTGGGACATCGATCGCCTCTCTCGAAATGAGGTGGATGAGGGTACGATCAAGTGGGCAATTCGTCAGGGGAAGATCCGAGAAGTCCATACACACAACTGCGTATACACCGAGCACGAGCTTTTGACGATGGGGATATTTCTCTCACTCGGTGCAGAGGAAATCGCAAAGCTGCGCCAGCGCGTCATGCGCCGGATGAATGCGATGGTGGCGGAGGGCAAAGTCCCGTACAAGGCTCCGTACGGATACAAGAATCACGAGGGAGGCGTGATCCCGCATGACGACGAGCGCCCCATCCTTGAGAAACTATTTGCGCTGCGTACGGAGGGATACAGCTATATCCAGATCGCCGAATACCTGAATGATCGCGGGATTCGCACACGAACGGGCGCAAAATGGAAGACATCAACCGTCTCAAAGATTGTCCAAAACGAATTTTACCTCGGCATCGTCCGATTCGCGGGACAGGTCGGAGAGGGGATTTTCGAGCGTATCGTCTCTCGCGATCTCTGGGATAAAGCAAACGAAAAGAAACGCACGCTCATCGGGTATAAAAAGCACTCGTTTGCTCTCAAGGGTATCGTCGTCTCCGCGAAGACGGGAAAGTCTCTCAAAGCGTCAAAAATCAAGGGAAAATACCACTACTACCACGACGATACGCACGGCATTTCCATCTCGGAGAAAGCAATCTTTTCAAAGCTCGAGTCAGTCGTGGAGCGGTGGCGGATCCCGGACGATCTCGTCCCGGAGATGGAGCGATCGGTGCGTGAGCATATTCTTCGTGAAAACGGCAGCATCATCGAAGAGCGAAAGCGCGTGGAGAAACAGCTCTCCACGATACGCGAGCGAAAGAGTCGTCTCCTCGCGCTCTCACTCGACGGAGCAATCGACTCCGAGGACTACGCCGAGGCAAAGAGAACACTCATCTTCTCGGAGCAAAAACTCGTCGAGGAGCTGCAGTGTCTCATCGGGATGGACGCGGCGATCGAGGAGGAATTTCGTGAAATGGTGAAACTCCTCAAAGACCTCTCCATTGCCTATAAAACCGGGGATGACCATCTACGCGGGGTCATCCTCAAAGAAGCACTGGTGAAACTCGAAGTGGATGAGAAAAAACGGCTACAAGTACACGAAAAAGAACCATTTGCATGGCTCTCTGCGAGTACAATTCCACTTGGTAAGGCTACGGGGAATCGAACCCCGGTTTACAGGATGAAAACCTGTTGTCCTGACCACTAGACGATAGCCTCGAAAAAGCGGGAGAATTATATAGAGAAACGATATGTTTGCAACGGAAAATGCAAGCGGAATGTACACGGACGCAAAAAACCATCCGCAAAGACACTCTCGCAAGAATCGGTCGAATCTATTCGGATATGCAGCTCTGGAGCGCGTAGTCCCATTCATAGCCGCTGTCGCAGTCTCCCGCGGGAGAGACGGTCATGGCATTTCCAAACAGAGTACCATTGATACATGTGAATGTCCGTACGGCAGTACGACTCCCGTTGGCGATGGACTCGGTCCCGGTGATGATGCCGGAGGTGGTATTGTTTTGCAGCTCGGGGATATCCCATGTATATCCATCCGCAGAGTAGTCCTCCTGCATGGCGCACACCGCTCCGACACACGCGCCACTGTCCTCGTCCCACGCATATCCCGCATCGCAGACGGGCAAATTTTCGACGAGTGCACTACCGGAAAATGCACCCTGAACACACGAAAACGAGCGAGTAGCCGTACGCTGTCCGTTTGGGAGTGCCTGTGTCCCGACCAGCTCGGGAGTCGTCGCTCCGGATGATGTCGCAGGCACGGAAAATGTATATCCCCCGGAAACAAGAGAGACATTCTGCGAACAGTCACTCGCGAGGCAGGCGGCGGCAGTGCTATTCCATATGTATCCTTCGGAGCATGTCCCCGGATCCTCGATAAAATCCTGAATCGTACGCTCTCATCTGGCACTGCAGGAAAATCGCGCGGATGCTGTTCGGCTCCCGTTTTCGATAGTCCTCGATGCCGAGAGAACAGAAGAAGTGGTATTCGGATCCTGATACGAGACATTCCACGCATATCCCTGAGATTGGTAGGCGGTATTCGCGCTGCATGCTCCGGAAAGACACGTTTCGGTAATGGTATTCCAGACATAGCCACTGTCACAAGTACCGGGATTTTCCATGATATCACCGGCGATGCGCGAGCCGGCGACGCACGTAAAGCGGCGCTTTGCTGTGCGCGTACCATTGGTGATAGAGATCGCCTCCGAGACGATGATCGATGATTCGTTTCCGGAGACCTGGAGAGGAATATTCCATGTATATCCGCTCTCGGTGTATGCATCCGCAAAGCAATCGTCGGCGACACAGAGACTGGTATCATCGTCCCACGTATATCCCGTATCGCAGACGACGGGATCTTCTGTCATGGCATTTCCTACGCGATCTCATGCACTCGTACACGTAAATGTGCGAGTAGCCGTACGCGTGCCATGAGAGACGATTTTCGTCCCGGTGACAGCCATGCTCGTAGTATCCAGCTGCTGCTCTGGGACGCTCCACCGATACCCGTCTACGATGAGATCCGACGCCGCGCTGCAGCGCATGGGACGACAGGATTCGGAGGTCTCGCTCCACTCATAGCCGGTATTGCAGACCGGAGTATTTTCCGATATCGTCGATCCGGAAAATGTGAGATCCGGACGACACGTGACGATACGACTGGCTGTTTGTGTCCCGTTGGAGATACTCTTTGTACCGAGCAGTGTATCACTCGCCTCTCATATAGAAAGCGCCGGGAGATTCCAGACGTACCCGTCCTGAGAATAGCCCGATCGAGCCTGACAGCATCCTCATATACAGCTGTCCTCGATATGGGTGGCGAGAGCCCGATTATCAAATGTCACTCCCTGAAAAGCACCCTTGTATCCTACGAGTAATTCCGCGCTGACAGTCTCCGAAAAATCAATGCTCGTCCCCGTAAAACTCATATCGCTTCCCTGAAAGACGATATCAAACTCGGCGTCGGAAAACTCTTCGACGGTGTTGTCGCGTCTGGTCACACGAAGTGCGCCGACGGAAAAATCAGCGTCTCATCGAAAGGGATGATCGTACGTCGCACCGGTCGCGACATGCGTCCCTCAGGAGTAGTACAGTATGGAAATACCTCCGGAGCTCATGCGTACGCGCGTCTCGTCCGGCGTGATGATCTCCCCTCCGACATTCACGCCTTTTCCGATGAGGGCATTCATTCGGGTGGTGGAGACCAATTCTGCGACACTCTCCACGAAAGCCTCGCGCTCCTCGCTTGCGAGTTTTTTTTGAAAATCAAAATTGAGCCCTGCGACCGCGATAAGACCGATGATCGACATGACCACCAATACCTCGACGAGCGTAAATCCCCCAGAGGAACATCGAGCGAAAGTATGTCCAAGAAAACGAGCAGGAGTCATGATAGACGGACGATGAGAGGACGCGAATATGCGAGAACGGCGGGGCGATGCCTTTGTTATTTTGATGCGGTATTCTGAAATTATAGTAGCATATTCCAAATTATTTGACAAGCAATAATCAGCGAGAGCGTCGCAAAAGAGTTGCGGCATGGCGATGATTGTAGTATAATGATCAGCGTGTACCATCACGCCTATCGACACATTTTCCTAATTTTTCTCTCTATGGCACGATCGACTGTTCTTCTCTTTTGCCTTGCTTTGCTGGCTGCATTCGCGCCGACCAGCGCTCTGGCACAGGAAAATACCGAAGATACCACGGCAACATGAACCGAAGAAGTCATATCCGAATCCAGCGACGACATGACGGATGAGTCCTTTGACTCCGCCATCGAGGCTATGCTCGAGGCATCAAGCTCGGATATGCAAGAAATGGATCCGCTCGAAGTCTCCTCCGCTCCGCGTCTCGTCAGCCTCGAAGATGGATCGGTCACGCTCGAGTGGGATGCCGTCGAAAACGCCGCCGGATATATCGTAAAATACGGTACGACATCCGTGGCAAACTCCGAGGATGAATTTGCGCAGTACGAAAATGAAACCGATGAAACCCCGGAAACGAGCACGACCATCTCCGGGCTCGATCCGGAAATGACCTACTATTTCTCGCTCGTCGCCGTCGATGAGGCGAAAAACGAGTCAGACATGTTTTCGGACGAGCTCGCTGTCAATCTCGCAACCATCGACTCCGAGACACTGCTCGAATCCGGAGAGAGTCTCTCTGTCGTCAGCGCCTGAGCGATCAATGATCGCGTGATTCGCATCGAATTCAACTCGGAGCTCTCCGAAGAATCACTCGATATCCGCATCATCAAAACAAGCGATAATGCCACACTGGCTCTGGACTCCACCACGAAAGATCCCGTCATGCCAAATACCGCGCTCGTCACTCTGGCATCCGAGCTGGATCCTCTGACCAGCTACTCCATCACTGTCATCAGTGCGACCGATACCGAGGGACGCCTCATAGAGGAGGGCATCAAAGGATTTCAAGAATTCACCACTGCGGCTATCCTGCCTCCCTATGAGGAGATAGCGCTGGATGCGGCAGGGCCGGAGCAGCCGACAGAGGACGATACGGCGGATGAAGTCATGGAAACATCGCTCTCGGCGGAGGCTGAGGCGGGGGATGCGGATGAGGGATCAGAGCTGCCTGCAGAGCTACCTGATGCCGGAGCGGAGACGACACTCTTCGTGCTACTCGCTCTCGCGATCGCCGGGACACTGTTCTTCCTCGTACGACGAAATACGACAAAGGGCTAGATAGGTTCATTTTGATACCCCCTCCCCCGCGATCGCGGGGGTTTTATCGTGCGAGAGATATGCACCCGCTATCAAAACAGCCATACAGCCGCTTTTATGACGACGATCATCATGGCAGTCTGATACCTATCGATTGTCCGTCTCGATCTCCATCGCAGCAAAAAAAGTCCCGATCGGGACTTTTCATAGATGAGAGGTATCGGCTACACACCGCTCGTAAAGAGATTTCGCAGGACAAACTGCACGACGGAGTTTGCGAGGAAAATGACGACGAGACCGATTCCCGCCTGGATGAGGATCTGCTTTCCGGATTTGACACCGTCTTCATTTCCTCCGGCGGTCAGGATTTTGAATCCTCCGTAGAGCGCGTAGATGACCGCGATGATACCGAGGAAAAGCATAAAGTTTTCCACGAGATTTTGCACGGCGACATCGGCGGTGTTAGAGCTTCCCTGCAGTCCCGAGTCGACACGATCCGCTCAGAAATCAATTCATCATCCCTGTGCGTATGCCTGCTGCATGCCCAGTACGATCGCCGCAGCACCGTACATCGACGCCTGAAGCTTGTTCATAAGAAAAAAATTTAGAATATAAGCGTAAGGCATGCCCATTGTATCAGGTTTTCTGTATTTTTGCAACATATTTGCATTGACGGTCGGCATTTTTACAAAAAACCGCGAAGATGCGCATCCGGTCAATGCGGGAGCAGTCTATCCTCCGTCAGAGTATCGCAGATCGGCAATCTTGATCTTTCCGCTCATGAGTGTCTCGATATCGCCTCATCACCCTATCCAGTCGGCGATCATCGAGTATCACTCGTGGTAGATCTTGTCCTTGAGAAAAAGGGCGCCGGGGTGGGCAATCGACGTATCGCAAACATTTCTCTTCATGCGCGCCGCCTTTGTAAACGCCGCGTCAAAATCGCCAAATTCTTCAAAGCCCTGCAGATACTCAAACAATCCACAAAAATCAACATCTCATCATCGGGTGAGCGCCAGATAGTGAATCGCGACACGACGAGATTCCCGCTTTGATACGGAGGCCTCTCGACTGCGATACAGTGCCAGTCATTCCTCACACGACAGATAAAAACCGGTCCCGGACTCGATGATGCGCCATCACGAGCGTCGCCCCGAAAGCGCACGAACGATATGCACGTCCACCTCGTGCGCGAGTATGCCGAGAAGCTCCTCATGGGTCAGAGACAGCGGACGACGGGTGATAGAGATTTCCGGCACCGATTTTCGACGTACGACGAATCGCGGGATCTGATCGCGTACGCGCACACGCACCGATCCCGAGAGACCGCAGTCCTCCAGATATTTATGAATGTAGGCGATGACCTCGTCATGCGAGAGCGTCGATCCTCCCCGCCCTTCGCGGGTGAGCCTGCCCAGCGTCTCCACATCCGCCTCGGTGCGACGGATCAGCGCAGCGTCAAATCCTCCATACAGACGCTCGCTCGTACGACGCATACGATCAAAATCCTGAAAACGCACCGCGAAAAGATACTGCGTAAAAAGATGAAGCTCTTCGAGCTTTTCATGAAACAATCATGCAAAATCACTCTGCAGTGCGGATACACCCCGAAAGTACTGCGAGAGCGTCGTCTCTATGTCTTTGCGAGTCTGCTCGATACTCGCCGGCGGTATCTCTCGATAGCGAAATACCGGATTTTCCCGTCCTCCAGTACGCTGAAATTGTTCTTTCGCCTCGTCCAGATTTATGGGAGTGCTCGCATGCAGTCCGGCGACAGCGCGCGAGAGTTCGTTTACTCGCTTGTCCAGTACTCGCAAACGCTCGATCTCATCGTCCTTGATGCTTCACTCCTTTGGCACAAAGACGCCCATGCTCTGCGAAGCGGGACGGATATAGTACTCCGAGACCGCCTTTCGTCCGAGCACAAAGACATTTGGCAATAAGCTCGGATCGACAGTGCGAGCGGGATTTGCCAGCGAATAATTTTGCGTCTCGACGATCACGTCTTTTGAAAACGACTCGATAGTCTTTTCGAGTGCCGGAGCGATGCGATTGTGCGCGTGCGCCAGACTGACTTCGACGATGATAGATTCGCTTCTCTCCTCTCACGATGTCTCCCGGATCGCTCACGGCTGGGAGAGCGAGAGCACTTTCGACGAGGAGATATGAGAGACGTTTCGCGCGAAAAGGGCTTTCGCGATTTCGTGTCATTTTTCAGGATTTGCGATACGCATGTCTTCGATCTTTGCGATTCGTTTTCGCAGCGGCACTCCGGTGACATTTTGTATCTCCAGTCCCGCCCGGGCATTGATCTCGAGGATTTTCGGACCTGTCGTCGTGATCGTCCAGTCCACAGCGAGATAGCCGAGATTGACCGCCTGCTGAGTGCAGCTGGACTGTAGGAGGATCTCATCCCAAAACGGCACACCCTTTCATCGCAAAAACGCATACTCCATCGGAAACGCGCGAGTGAATATCCGGCGATCCCGATAGAGCGTCACGACCTTTCCATCGCCGATGTCGAGCCCCAGACCGATGCCTCACTGGTGGATATTTGCCCGTCATCCGGAGCGCTCCGTCGGCATACGAATATAGGCGAGAATCGGGACGAGATTGACCACGATGATGCGAATGTCGGCGAGACCGTGAGCGCAAAACCGCTCGAATCCGTGCGACGGGACGATGCGCTCCTCGAAAAACGCCTGATCTCCCCCGAAATGCAGCGAATACGTCCCGTCGACGATATCCGCCAGATACTTTCGAAATGTGTCGTCGTCGTACTCGGTATCCGAAAATCGAAAGATATTTTTCGCGTGATCGCGCGTCAGGACGGTGATCCCGCGACCCCGACTTCCGTGATTCGGCTTTACCACGAATGTCTCGGGAAGCGTGTCGAAATTCGCACTCTGCACCTCCTCGCGCGAGCTGAGCACGAAATAGGTGTCCGGTACCGGAATGCCGTGCTTTTGCAAAAAGCGCTTCGTCTTGAGCTTATCATCCGCGAGGTGTATCGCCTCACGGGGATTGCGTTTTTGCACGTAGCGGAGATTTCTCGCATTGATACCCAGAATGCCGAAATATCACATCATACCCGCGCTAAAAAATTATTCTTCTTCGACGTTTCGTCGCAGCAGCGGCAAAAACCGCAAATACTCGGAGAGCTGCAGTCCCGTAAATCGGGCAATCGCGATATTGAGCCCGAGGATGAGCAAAATCACCTCCGGAAACGACAACAGAAAATTTTGAAGCCAATTCCAATTCAGGATGAAAAAGACCGCGAAGCTGACCAAAAACAGCTGAACGAGATACAAAATATCATCGAGACGAAACGGATGAAAGTCATCGTCGAAAATCCGATACGCCACGAGCAGGATAGCCAGATACGGAAAAATACTCGAAACATTTTGCATGATGTCGAGCCGCAAAAAGGGAACCGACCACAGACTCGCCACGAGCAAGAGCAGAAACGACAAAGCGATATAGGCGATGAGCACGAGGGCGATGCGACCATTGTGCATGATGTACACGCGAGCGGAAAACGCATTGACCGCGAGGATGCACACAAACGCCACGATGAAAAGCAGCAGTGTCAGTGCGACATTGAGAAATGCAAATGAAAACGCAAACAACAGCGGATAAAACAATCCGAATGTATGCAGTCACACTATTTGCCGAGCAAAATTGAGAAATGTAACAGCGACCGTCAGAGACAAAAGCCACGCCAAAAGCGTCACGGGAAACTCCTGAAATATGAGATAGTCCACAGCGTAGGAAAAAAGCTGATAACGCGGAATACGATCAAAAGAAATGCGCACGCCTCCCTCATCCTCCGGGACGTATCATCCGGACGCGGTAGAGAGACCGAGCAGGAGATTTATAAATGCGGGCTCCGGTACGAGCCAAAACGCCTCGATACCGAGCGTACGCAGATATTTTGAAAAGACGCGCTTGGCGACGTAGGTGCTCTCCGTGGTCACCAGGTAGAGCGCCGTACTGGAAAAATCGAGATTGTAGACGGTTTGCAGCTTTCAAAGCGACTCCATCACCGCACTCGTATACGCCGAGGCGATGACCAGACTGTCGGCGTGTTTGACGTGATAGAGATTTTCGGATACCAGGCGCGTCAGGCGATTTGCGACCGACGGATCCGGCTCGCCGGAAAACGGCAACATCAGAAAAAACGTCGCTTGTTTTTCAAACTCGTCCTCGAATCCGAGCCGCAGCTCCGCCCGCTCCTCTCCGATAAAGACGATGATGCGCTCGTAGACTGTGATTGATTTTTCAAATCGATACTCGCAGCCATCCCGATCCCGCACAAATGCCGTGATGGTAGATCCTCCCGGCTCGACAAACGAACGCGCGTATTTGATACCTTCGTGCGATTCGATGCGTTCGCCGTCCTTATACAGCTCATACCGGACATACTCGGTATCCTGCAGCGTGATGTCTCCGCGCGCTCGGATGACGTAGTCGACATTCGTGAGCGCCTTTACGGATTCGGGACCGACGAATTCGTATTTTTCCTCGATACAGCTCAGCGTATCCTCTTCGATGAAAAACGGAGCAATGTCGGCTCCATCGAGCAAAATACTCGGGGTGGCGTCCGTCGCAGTCTCGGGGGTCTGCGCATACGCCCAGAGACTGCAGTACAGACACGCAAGCATGGCAGCGAATATCTGCAGGAAAAGTCGAAACATCATGAAAAAGCAACAGAAAACCGTGATAGTATAGGCAAATCGAGATTTCAGTCAAAGACGAATACTCGCGCACGCGGTGGCATTTTTTCGCTTTTGCTCTATACTCGGGACATTTCCCGGATGAGAAATTGCCTCTAATCAATACAAAGATGATCCTCGACGGACGTCGCGTCGCACGCAGTATCTACGAGACACTCGCCGCCGATATCAGCGTACTCGGCACTGCGCCCGGACTCGCAGCCATCCTGGTCTGAGACAGTCCTGCCAGCATCGCCTACATCGCACAAAAGCGAAAATACGCCCGGCGGGTCGGCATTGATTTCGAGGTGTTTCGTCTGCCGGAAAGCACCTCCGAGACGCAGCTCCTGCAGACCATGGATGGCATCAATGCGGATGATCGGTTTCATGGACTCATCGTCCAGCTGCCGCTGCCGAAACACCTCTCGCGCGAGCGCATCATCCGCGCCATCGCTCCCGAAAAAGACGTGGACGGTTTTGGCGTGCAGAGTGCCGGCAATCTTTTTTTCGGGACGGACGGATACATGTCCTGCACTCCAAAGGGGGTCATGCGTCTGCTGGAGTACTACGAAAAACCGGTCGCCGGAAAGCGCGTCGCCGTACTGGGACAGAGCGATATCGTCGGAAAACCCATGGCACTCGCTCTCATCGCTGCGGATGCGACGGTGCTCTCGTGCAATGCGTTGACTCACGATTCAAGGGAACTGACGCTCGCATCGGATATAGTCATCATCGCGATCGGAGTCCCGGGATTTTTGACGCGAGACCGGGTACGTCCCGGTACGACCGTCATCGACGTCGGATACACCCGGGTGGATGGTCGGGGCGTCGGCGATGCGGATTTTGAAAATCTCAAAGACCTGTGCGACATCACGCCGGTCCCGGGAGGTGTGGGGGCGATGACTGTAGCGATGCTTTTGGAAAATGCGTACCGGGCAGCGAGGGAGTCGCTGCGTCGTGGCGTGAGAGACGGGAATGTACGGTAGCGTATCGATAGCTGAGCGCATGTCCTCTCATGTCAGTCTCTCCGGATCAGTCATATGTGCGTACATCGCCTATAGCCGAGCATGAGACACGATGGAAAAAGCGCTCTCCGGTCGCAAAAAACATGATGCCAATTTCCCAGGCGAGCTCCAGTGTGAGCCAGAGTCTCGGTGCCCTCCGTTGACCCTGGTCTAATACTCTCCCAATATCGTAATATTTTTGGTGAAAAATCGAAGCTCGTCCATCGCACTGCGTACGCGCGCATCGGTGCTCGCCCCGGAAAAATCAAGCCAAAAGAGATACGTAAACGGATCGCGCCGACTGGGCAGGCTCTCGATTTTCGTGAGATTTATGTCGTGTGTCGCAAAGGCTCCGAGGCATTTATAGAGCGCCGCGGGGACGTCCGCCGCCTCGAAGAGGATGGAGATTTTCCCGGTTTTTTCCACGGATTCGAGGACGGTGTCCGGTGTCGCCACGACCAAAAACCGGGTCGTATTTCCATTTTGATCCTCGATATTTCGCATCATGATCGGTACATCGTATATCTCGCCCGCGCGCTCGGAAGCAATCACCGCCGCCCCGGACTCGCGAGTCTCGGAGAGATATCGCGCCGCCGCTGCCGTATCGGAGTGTGCGACCGGCTCGATACCGTGTCAGCGTAAAAATTCGTAGCACTGGCTGAGCGCCGGCGGAAACGAGTAGGCACGCCGTACCCGGGCTATATCCGTCTCGTACGACAGGAGCATGTGGTGAATGTCGAGACTCGTCTCCGCGATGATCGTGACGCCGTAGCGGAGAAATGCATAGAGATTTTCATGGATCGATCCCATATACGAATTTTCGATGGGAAGCACGGCGATAGTATCGGTACCGATAGCGCGCCATACGGACTCAAATGTGGGAAATGCTACGATATTTTCCGGTGAGATCATATTTTTACGAGCAAATATCTCTGTGGCAATATGAGTATACGCTCCTGGCTCCCCCTGATAAATGATTTTCATAAAAAGAAAAACCAAAAAAATTGACCGAATATAGTACAAAAAATATACGACCTTTCAAGAGCAATATGTCGTATAGTAACAAAATAGTAACTATGGCTATGGTATCTTCGCGCGAGTATTTTTTTAGTGTTATCACTATGACTGCTCCACACGCGCGCCCTGCCAGTTCCCGCATATCCCATTTCGGTGCCTGGAAAGCCGAGACGGCAGTACAAAAAGATCGTATTGCCAATCGTGCTCATGTGCTACTCGCAGAGCATCGCCGCGGGGATCATGCGTATGTCCGGGAAATAGAATTATTTGAAACGGGCGATCGTACGAGACAAGAGATCCTCCTCGAAGCACGAAAACACCGCCAGCTAAACGCCAATCAAGAGCGTCGTCTGACTCCAGAGCAAATCAAAGCTCAAGAACAGGCAGCTCTGAAAAACATTGCAAATTTCTTTGCAAGAATCGATGAAATCGAACCTGAGACGAGAGTGTTGTTGCTATACAGATACATGAGCGAAGCCTGATACGCCTGTCAGATATATCACGAAGATCGATGATGTCGTCTCACCATAAGCGAAAACGACACGACAGATGCGCGTAGTCGCACCCGCGCCGTCGATGGCACCTGTAGAGATACCAGTATCTCACACGCAGAGCGTAAAGAGCTATGCGAGTGTAAATCCACATGTCAAATCCATCCCGAGGATCGAGAATGCTGCCTCATGACGACTGAGCATACTGACGCAACCTCTACCGCAAGAAAGCCGGACGTACTCGAAATCTGCGAAGGAATCCTTAAAATATTTTCAGGTACGTACGGCGTCCCAAGGGGATATGTCATCCTGACATCGAAAATCTCGGCAGAGTACGGACGCACGGTCGCAGTTATTGATTTCGTACTCGTCTCGCCCTCGTAGGGTTGCACGAGAGGCGATATCGCATACACTGCAAATATAAAATTCATTTTTGTAAATGTATATCTGCACCGAATGCGGCGCGCTCTCGGCGAAATGGCAGGGAAAGTGTTTTTCCTGCGGGTCGTGGGGGACACTAGAGCCACGCGAATCCGACGAGACCTCCGCAAAGACATCCGGCGGAAAGGCACGCGCGACACACGCACTCTCGGAGACACAGATGATTTCAGAGGCGCATCGCTCTGCTCTGGAAAGCGCAGAGCTCTCTCGCGTGCTCGGCGGAGGCGTCGTGGCGGGCGGGGTGATACTGCTCTCCGGCGAGCCCGGTATCGGGAAATCTACGCTCTCGCTGCAAATGGCGGCATGGTACGCGCAGTCAGAAAATCCCGCTCTCTATGTCACCGCGGAGGAGACGCTCTGACAGCTCTCGGAGCGAGCGAAAAGACTCGGTATAGCAGCGGCAAACGTCCACGCGGCAGCGCTCTCTGATCTCGATGATATCATCGAGACGGCACGCGAGAGCGGCGCGAGACTGATCATCATCGACTCTGTCAGCATGATCACGAGTCGCGAGGCATCGTGAGGCGCTGGCAGTATCGTCCAGATCCGGGCGGTCGCCGAGCGGCTCATCCACTATGCAAAACAAACCGGTACGAGCATCGTGCTCGTAGGACACGTGACGAAAGACGGAGCAGTATCCGGACCGAAAATCCTGGAGCATCTGGTGGATACCGTGCTCTTTTTCGAGGGGGTACGCTATGAAAACTACCGCATCCTCCGTGCGCTCAAAAACCGGTTTTGACCGACGGATGAGATAGGACTTTTTCGCATGGAGGCGTGAGGACTGCGAGATATGCCGAATCCCGGCATAGAGTTTGTAAAGCATCGCGACGCATCACTCACCGGCTCGGTACTCACGGTCGCGATGGAGGGGACGCGTCCGCTCTTGGTCGAGATCGAGGCACTGACGACCTATACGAAATTTGGCTATCCAAAGCGATCGAGTCGCGGCATTCCCCAGGGAAAGCTCGACCTCGTCATCGCCATCGCAAATCGCTATGCCGAGGCAAAACTGGACAGCTACGACGTATATGTGAATATATCGCGCGGACTGTCGGTCGCAGAGCCGGGCATCGATCTCGCGCTGCTCGCTGCCATCCTCTCGGCACGATGAAAGTATTCTCTCGGCAATGCGGTATTTCTGGGAGAGCTCTCGCTCACGGGGACGATACGCCCGGTGCCGTCACTGCCAGAGCGCCTCAAGCTCCTGAAAGATCTCGCATTCGAGACGATCGTACTGCCAAAAGAATCAGAGTCGAAAAAGATCTGAAAACACGCACAACACGTGTGAAATATCGAAGAGCTCGTCGCACTGTTTTGATCAAAAAAATCCTAATCCGCAAGACGGAAAACGACATGTGATTTTCTATAAAACCATATCTGGATATATGTCCATATATCTTCTTTTGCGAAAAAGCGCTATAATGTGATAGCATCAAGGAAGCCCCTGTTTTTATGTCATGATTCTCGATCGATTTCGGGCGCTGCTGTCAGAGATGGTAGAGCACGCCATTCCCGATTTGCATATCGCAAGCACTACCGTCCCGCGCATCCGCCGAAAAGACGGGACAATTCGCGCGGTCGAGGACTTTGGGAGTGTGAGCGAAGAGGACGTGAAAGCCATCATCGTGCACATGGTCGGCTCCGAGCGATTCCGAGAGTTTCGCGACTCGGGCGATCTGGACACCTCTCATATGGAGGAGGAGCATCGATTTCGTGTGAATGCGTCTCGCGACGCATACGGCTACTCTCTGGCGATTCGGTTTATTCCCACCGATATACCCTCCGCGGAGTCGCTCCAGATCCCGCCCGCACTCCTCGATCTGCTGGATCGCGGCAAGGGACTCATCCTCGTGACGGGTCCGACCGGATCGGGAAAATCGACGACGCTCGCATCGATGATCGACCATATCAATATCCATCATGCCCGACATATCATCACGATCGAGGATCCGATCGAATTTCATTTTCAAAACAAGCAGTCCCTCATCCATCAGCGCGAGATCGGATCACACACCGAGTCATTTGCTCGAGCGATGCGCGCGAGTCTGCGCGAGGATCCGGACGTCATCATGGTAGGAGAAATGCGCGATCCGGAGACCATCGCCGCCGCGATCACCCTCGCCGAGACCGGACACCTCGTCCTCTCCACACTGCATACGAATGACTCTGTCCAGAGCGTCGATCGCATCATCGACTCATTTCCCACCGAGCAGCAAAATCAAGTCCGCACCCAGCTCGCCATGAGCCTCACCGCGATCCTCTCGCAGATCCTGGTCGCAAAAAAAGACGACGACGCTCGCGTCGCGGCGAGAGAGCTCCTGATCAATAACGATGCGATCCGAGCCGTCATCATGCGCGGCGAGACACATCAGCTCTACGGCGTACTGGAGCTGTATGCAAAGGAGGGCATGTTTCTCATGGATCAGTACCTCGAACGCCTGTACATGAACGGACTCATCACAAAGGAAACACTCAAAAGTCGCGTGCGGGATCCGGATCTCATCGCTCATATTTCATAATCTCGAGGGATATGAGTACGGACATGCTCGACATCTTTCGATGAAAAGACGGCGACAACGCCTGAGAAATACGGACACTGAGTGCCGATGAGACACTGTTTTCTCCGGGACATGATTCGTATTTTTATATCGTGGAGTCCGGATCCGTCGGCATATACGCCGTTTGAGCCGGGACATTTCGACGACGAGTCTGAGCGGTCTCGACCGCAGGATTTCTCGGAGAGGGCGTGTTTTTTTGAAAGCTGGAAAAGCATCTGCTGGCGCAGGCGGACGCGGACTGAGCCGTGGTGCGCGCCATCAGTGAGGACACGATACGCACTCTAAAGCGAGAGCGACCGGAGCAATTTTCCGAAGCGCTCAAACACATCCTCTGCGTGACAAACGCCCGCCTCGATACCGCCGCCCGCGAGCTCGGTCTCGTCGGCGATATCCTGCAGGCATTTTCAGAGACGGAGATCGAGGCGCGGGAGCGCCTGACAAAGGGGCTCCTGTATACGCATCGCGCGCTCGACTGTCATGCCATCATCCTCGTAGAGGCGCACCCGATCATCCCCGATCTCTGGTCGTATATGCTCGACACGCGATTTCCCCAGACGCGCATCGCAGAAAAAGCGGGCACGGAAATCGAATCGCTCAAGAGCGCAAAGGCGCCGAATCCGAGCATGTTTCGCAATATCTCCCACGACATGCATACATACAAAAAACCACTCACGAGCATACGCGGTACCGGAGGCTATCTTTTATTGTTTCGAAAGACCGCATTTGACGCCATGGAAGAGCGCGTCATAGAACACCTCTCTCCCCTGCTCTCATCCGTATTCTTTGCCGCACGATCGGCACGCTAGACCTCCATCTATGCAATCTCGTCCCGAAAACTCGACATCCGCGCCCGATCGATCACTCTGGTATGAAATCACGGATACGACCGTGCTGTCTGAAAAAACCCAGGTAGAGGAATTCATACGGTCATTTCATGATGATGCGAAATCCCGATGGGGATTATCATGACTGCTCTCGGGGCGCGCACGTCCCATACGCTACCTCGTACTGTACAGAGACGACGCTGTATGCAGCTTTTTTCTCGTGCCGCCGGAGCGGGAGCGAGGATTTATCGATCGGTACACGTACGAATTTGACGAGGCGAGCCTCGTGCGTCGAGACACGCCGGATGATCTCGGCATCGCCTATCGCCTGCGGGAAACAGCGCTTTCGACACCTGACGCGATACCGGTATCGCACACCTCGCGTACCGGTAGCATTCATCGATCGCTCTCGCGTCTGGGAGACGGTGCGATGTTTTGCATTGATTTCATTCCGGCATCCGACCGGTGGCGCTCGGAGCGACTCGTACGCGCATTGCTATGATCCCGGTCAGCCTGGAAACGCACACTCATCCGATCGGGATGGTACGACATACTGCGGATCTTCGCCCTTCCGTTTCGGCTCTTGTTCCGGTTTTTTGTATTTTTGTTCAATCCGTTTCCGGCACGCACGCAGACACCCGCCGGGACGATACCGGACTCCGTCGCATGAAAAATCGCCGAACCCGGGTTTAGCGTCGCGATCGCCGTCGGACTGCCCGCCGAGCATGCGGATGACTCGTCGATCGATTCGGTCGTCTCCCGGCTCACCTCCTCGGCGGATGAAAATCGCATTCGCGGCACTCGCATCCGGACGACGACACTCGATGCCCCCCTCTCGAAAACCGGTATTCTGACCGCCCCAGAAATTGCGAGCTTCATAGCGCTGTCGGAAATACCAGTACCAAAAAAAGAACAGGCATCGAAATCCGAATCCAAAAAACAAAACGCATCGTCCTTCGTGCTCCCTGCGATCGCAGAGCACGACACGCCCGTCGGTGTGCGAGAGTGAGCCGAGGAGCCGTTTGGAGTCAGTCCCGAGGACCGGACCCGTCACATCTACATCATCGGGAAAACCGGTATGGGAAAGACAACACTGCTGCAAAATATGATCCTCGACGACATCGAAAAATGACGCGGTGTTGCCTTCATAGATCCGCATGGCGATCCGTCGCTCTCGCTGCTCGATCTCATTCCGAGTCGCCGCACAAATGACATCGTCGTATTTGATCCCTCGGACACAGAGCATCCCGTCGCGCTCAATATCCTCGAAGCCGTCGATCCGCGTCACCGCAGCGTGACGGCGTCCAGCGTCCTCTCCGTTTTCAAACGGATATACGGCGACAGCTGGGGTCCGCGACTGGAGTACATATTGCGAAATGCGCTCCTGACACTCCTGTCGGTACGTGATGCGACACTCGCCTCTGTCGTCCATATGCTGACAAACGACGGCTATCGCCGAAAGATCGTCGGCGATATCGACGATCCGGTACTTTCAAATTTTTGGAAGTACGAATTTGAAAAAATGGATCGGCGGCAGATGACCGAGGCGGTGGCTCCGATACTCAATAAAGTCGGACAATTTCTGGGCAATCCCATCCTCCGAAATGTCCTCCTGCAGCCGAAAAGCGCATTTTCCCTGCGGTGGATCATGGATCAGCGAAAAATCCTCGTCATCCGCCTCCCAAAAGGAACCATCGGCGAGGACGTGACCGCATTTCTGGGAGCGCTGCTCATCACGCGTCTGCAGATCGAGGCGATGAGCCGTGCAAATATCGCCGAGTCGGAGCGCGTCCCGTTTGCGCTGTATGTCGACGAGTTTCAAAATTTTGCGACGGAGAGCTTTGAGAGTATCCTCTCCGAAGCGCGCAAATTCGGGCTCTCTCTGACCCTCGCAAATCAGTACGTCGCCCAAATGTCCGAGAGCGTGCAGCGCGCCGTTTTTTGAAATGTGGGATCGCTCTTTGCATTTCAGGTCGGCGCGTTTGACGAGCAGACTCTGGCAAGTGTCATGAGCCTCTCGCGACAGCGCGCAGACGAGCTGCAGACTCTCCCCCGCTATCATATCTACGCTCGCCTCTCCGTAGACGGGACGCCGACGCCGCCGTTTCGGGCGCAGACACTCCCGCCGGCAGTCTCGCGTACCGAGATCGACCCTACCCGCCGCGACGCCGTCATCCGCGTCTCACGCGAGCGCTACTCGAAATCGCGCACATTTGTCGAGGCGAAAATCGCCTGACAGCTGCGCGCGGTGGAGGAGATGCGCCGATATGAAAAATAGGAGGTAAATCTCCTATTTTTACATCAGAAAGGCTACACTGCACTCTCTCCGAAATGTGAATTCTATGAAACTACTGCTTGATTTGGAGGTACCTCCTCTCCCAGTCGCCTCCTACCTCTCTGTCCACACTTGAGAACTTTTAGCAAATCCTCTTGCGACATTCCAACCGCACTCAGTCTTTTTATAAAATCATCAACTTCCTCGGCAAATTGATTAAGAACGTCCCGATCTACAGCACCGGCAAGAAGCACCTGATCAGCACGCTTTGCGACTGCCTGACACGCTTTGTAAACCTCTTGCGAAACACTTTCAGTTTGCATTGATCATGTTTGATGCAGTGCCGACTGCACCATCGCAGGAGTCCCCGACGATAGGAGAATAGCGAAAGAAAGAGCAAGACCAGCATTATGAGTGGTACCCGCAACATTACGAAGAAAAGGAAGAACGTTCATAATCAATATGATAGTAAGTTTGTAAAATACTGTCTGTCTCTTTATTCCAAAATCTCTAAAAGTCAAGGGAAAATACTCATTGATTTTCATCACCTCACGTATACAGTACGAAAAACTCTCATGCTCGTCGAAGTCATCCCCCTCCACACATCGTACCGAGATGCCGGATTTACGTATCGCGTCCCGGACGAGCTCGTGGAGCGGGTACGGATCGGCTCGCTCGTAGAGGTACCGATATCCCGGCGCACGGACGACGGCATCGTGGCGAGCATGCAAAAAGAGCGCGATTTTCCCTGAAGTGTGCGGGATATCATCGCCGTATTTTCCGATTCGCCGCTCTGCTCCGCCGCCACGATCGATGCGATCCGCACCGTATCCTCGCGGTATTTCATCCCCATCCATCGGGTACTCGCGCTGTTTGTCCCGGCGAGTATCGTCTCACGCACGAAAAAGCGCGGATATGCGATCTCGGATCCTTCCCAGTCGAGCGAGCTGCGTCCGTGGGGCGAGTCGCTGTTTTTTTGCGAGAGCGCGGAGGTGATGGATACGAGGCTGCGAGCGTGAATCGCGGATGAAAATACCATCACCATTTTTCCAAATGAAGCTCTGCTGGATGCGATCGCAGACTCCGCCGGGACACTGCCGGAGACAGTATGAATCGTGCGGGATGCGGATCTGCGTCGTCGGCGAGCGAGAGTGTATACGGATATAGCCTCAAAAAAATTTTCGAGTATACTCACGACCCGAAGAGGAATATTTCTCCCGCTCGATCCGTTTTCGCGCATTCGCTATATCGAGGATGCGCTCGCAGGATACTATACAGCCCTCAGGCGGGAGTACGATTTCTTTGAGATTTCACGCATACTCGCCGCTTCTCATCGGCTCTCGCTCGATATATACTCCACCGCTGCACGCATCCAGACCGTTTATCGCGCACTTGCGTCCGGCACATTTTCCACCATCAGTCATACCGATTAGCCCATGTCTCGCATCTCGAAACTCATCACCCGCCTCCTCGATATGATCATGCGCATCGATCGCGCTCGGTGGGTACTTCTTTGTTTTTTTCTCTTTGGACTGTGTATTCTCTGGACGACATTTCACTATACCGTCCTCGATCACTCGTACTACACCGAGCTCGCGGAGGCACAGCAAACCACCGAAGTCACGGACTCGGTCGCACGTGGGACAGTATACTCTGATAATGATCCGGCGGGCATCCTGACCATGAGTACATCGCTGCCGGATCTCGCTGTCGATCCCGGACAGGACGGCTCGAAAGAGCGACTCATCACCTTTGTCACGGACATCGTCCATGACGAGCTCTGCGTGTACGGCGATCGCTCGGACTGCTACGAGGCACTGCGCCAGTTTTTGCGGGAGACGGAAATCCCCGACTATCGCCAGGACGAGACCTTTCTCAAGCAAACAATCCGCACGCATATCGAGACTCGGCTCGATCGCGAATACATAGAGCAGGTCCGTCTCTCCGACGAGATCCTCTCGGATAAATCGTGTATCGACGTCAATCTGAGTGAAAAACCGGGACTGCGATGCGAAAACGGTATCCTGATCGCTAATCCCCTCCAAATCGTCAATCCCGAAAGCGTCGCGAATATCGCCGCGAGTTTTGTGGATCAGAGCGTCGACGATATCGCGCCGCTGCTCGAGCTGCGAAGAGTCCGTTATGTCAAGCTCTTGCGCCGGCTGAATCTGCGATCAAAGGAAAAGATAGAAGCCCGCATACAAAACGAACGCGACGCTATCGCACGCGGACTTTTGACTGTGGAGGAGAGTATTTATAGCTATATTATTTTAGAAAATCATCCGACCCGATTTTATCCGGAGCGCAATATCATGGCGAAAATTACCGGCTTCGTCGATCATCAAAATCACGGACACTACGGGATCGAGGGGTATTTCGATCGCGAGCTGCGCGGGCGCGACGGCGTCAAGCGCACGAAAAAAGACGCCTCCGGACGCGTCATCGGCGCCTACGAGCTGACAGAGCAGGATCTCGTCAGCGGTGTCGACATGCACCTCACCATCGATAGAAATGTGCAAAAAGAAGTCCTGAGACTCCTCAAACAATCCGTAGAGGAAACCGGAGCAAACAAGGGTACGGTCGTCGTCATGGATCCGCATACGGGTGCCATCATCGCGATGGCGGACTATCCGACATTCGATCCAAATGAATTTGGTGAGGTCTACACGATCCAGCGCGTCGAGGCGCGCGAATATCGCAATTTCGAATTTGAAATGCTCGGAAAGCCTCTCTTCGTAGAGGACTCCGAAAATGGTGACGAGTATCGCATCCGAGGAGAAACAATCCTCCTACGACGCGCCACGGATGAGGAGCGCAGCGACCCCGTCATCCCGAAATACGCGTACACAAACGATTTTTGACCGGCACTGTATGTAAACGATGCCATCGGTTCATTGTATGAGCCAGGTTCCGTATTCAAAGCCGTGACGATGGCGATCGGTCTGGACACCGGAGACGTGAGCCCCTCCGACATGTACCACGACAAATGATACGCGAAAATCGACCGATTTATCATCAGAAATGCAGACAGCGAATGTCTGGGTACGCACACCTATCTGCACGCGCTCAACTGGAGCTGCAACGTCGGGATGATCGACATCGTCCAAAAAATCGGAAAATCTCTCTTTGATACGTACATTCGGGACTTTTGATTTTGACGAAAAACCGGTATCACGCTCGAGGGTGAGGTATTCGGTAAAATCGAGCCGTACGAGCGGTGGGCGCGCGCGAGACTGTTTACCATGTCATTCGGTCAGGGAATCACCGCCACGCCGCTCCAGATGGCGGCAGCGTACAGTGTACTCGCAAACGGCGGTGTCTACATGGAGCCGTATATCGTAAAGTCCATCGACCTGCCGTCCGGCGCCACCGTCGAAAATGCCCCGAAGCCCCTGCGGCGCGTCATCTCCGAGCAAACGGCAAGCCGCGTCACCGCGATGCTCGTCGAGGGAACGCGTGTCGGATTTGCAAAAAAAGGAGCGGTACCGGGATACGACGTCGCCGGAAAAACCGGGACGAGCCAGATCGCCAAAGGCGGGCAGTACGAGCCATCCGAAGAGGGTCGGACTATCACGTCGTTTGGAGGATACGCGCCGGCGCACGCACCGAAATTCGTCGTCATGGTAAAACTGGAACGCCCCCGTACCAATCTCTACTCCGAGACGACATCGTCCGTCCTCTTTCGAAATGTGACGGAGTACCTGCTGGGGTACTATCGCATCCCGAGGACGCGGGAGGCGGGAGAGTAGCATGTGAAAATTGTGTTTGCATGCTATTTCATCAAAGCGGGAGCTTTGCTTTACACATATCAAAAAAAGATTTGATATTTCTACAAGCATGGACTACACTGTCACTCGTGGTCATACACAATATAAAAATACATAATCACGCGCTATGTCTCATATGTCAGCATCTAATTGCGTTTCGGATCGTGTCCCTCCTCAGAGTCAAGATCATAAAGAACAAAGCCCGGATGTGATAGCGATGATATATGCAAGGGTGGATGCAGTCATGAAAGAGGGACTGCGGGATTGAAGTACTGGACTAATGGAATACGTAAAAAGAATAATAGATGGAGGCACTCCTCAAGATTTGGATTTAGTCATAGAGCATCTCAGACAAAAAGAATCTTGAGGAGCGGATCTAGCAATATGGGAAAGCTATACTCTCAATCGATATGGGAACGCTATATTCTCGCTCGATATGGCAGCCTAACCTCAACAGATACGTAATATCATAGATAGCTACAGCACCTGCCGTACCGCCGAGATATTGAATGCATAGTCCATCCGCACCGGACCCAGCAGTCCGAGATAGCCGGTGTGTCCCTCGAGGGTAAATTCCTTGACGATCATAGTGCAGCTCTCGAAATCGGGGATGATATTTTCCTCCCCGATAAAGACAGAAACCCGCGATGAAATATCGAGCGACGAGATGAGCTGTAGAAAATTGTGCTTGTCCTCCAGCACTCGCACGATGCGGTACGCCTCGACACCGAGCGTATCGTGCGTACGCTCCAAAAATGTCCCGAGTCCCAGATAGTAGCTCGTGAGCGTATCGGGCACCGCCGCAAAGCTGATCTCACCGGTGATCTTCGTCAGGCGTGAGACCAGCAGATACAGTGCGTCATCGAGTCGTTTCGCATCATGTCGTGCTGCGAGGCGGGACTCCGCCTCCATGAATATCTGGGGCATGTGCTCCATCAGATAGTCCACGAAAACGCGCAGACCCCGTGATGTCGGCAGACGACCCGCAGAGTTGTACGGCTGAAAGATGAGTCCCATATTCTCTAAAGACGCCATGTCATTTCGGATCGTGGCGCTCGAGACCGAGAGACTGTGCTTTTCTCGCAGCGATTTCGATCCCGTTACGCCGCCGCTTTCCAGGTACTCCTCCACGATATATTTCAGGATCTGGATTTTGCGGTTTTGGATGTCTTTCATGAGAAACTATTTCCAAAACAAGTATCTCCCAGTATACTCACAAAATCATGAAAACGAAAGCGGTATGCGAAATTTCAGTGTGATCGGCGTCGATGAGGCAGGGCGCGGTCCATGGGCAGGACCGGTCGTAGCGGCAGCTGCGTGATACGAATCCGGTCTCGAGACACATGAGATATTTTCCAGGCTTCGCGACTCAAAGCGACTTGCGGAGCATACCCGGGAATATCTCTTCGAAGCACTCTCACACCTGCGAAAAACCGGTATCGTGCACTGGGAAACCGGTATCTCGGACGTGCAGACTATAGACGATTTTGGCATTCGCGAGGCGACGCGCCGGGCGATGGAGACGGCGATACAGGCACTTGTTTCATATCAAAAAACCGGTTTGAAAGCTAAATGCATCATCGACGGACGGGACAATTTTTCATTTGACATACCGAAAATCGCGCCGACATTTCTCGTGCGTGCGGATGCGATCATTCCCAGTGTCATGCTCGCGAGCATCATCGCAAAGGTCGTACGTGACAGAATGATGCGCCAATTTCACGATACCTATCCAGACTATGGATTTGCCTGGCACAAATGATACGGCACCCGGCTGCATGCCGAGATGCTGCAGCGATACGGTCCGTGTCCGCTGCATCGGCGGAGTTTTCGTCCGGTGCGCGACTTGCTTTTCTGAAAGAATTTTTTACCATGATAGTCGTACTTTCCGGCATATGTTTGATCATATCTCCCTCGGTGTCTCGGATCTGGTACGCAGTATCGCGCTCTATGATCAGCTCATGGATGCACTCGGGTATTCTCGATTTTTTGGAAGTATCGAAGAGAAGTTCATAGCCTACGGCGACGAGCGGGGCTTTCTGGTCATAAACACTCCGCTGCATACTGAGCGAGGAGCGCCTATATGATGCAATGGCGCGCACTATTGTCTGAGGGCGCCGAGTCGCGAGACAGTCGATGAATTTCATCGTCGAGCCATCGAGATGGGAGCGCAATCCGACGGCGAACCCGGTATCCGACCCGAGTATGATGCAGAGTACTACGCTGCATATATCCTCGACTACGACGCACATAAAATCGAAGCACTCCACATGCCACGTACTTTCATCTCATAATCATTTTTCCTATGCAGCGCATCGCTATAAAAAGCCTCGCCCTTGCCCTCATTGCCGCTTTCGGCATAGCCATCGCCCCCTCCGCCTCTGCGGACTCCATCGCCGAGATGAAGCGGGAAGTCGGCACCATTTTGCTACGAATGCTGCAAACCTACGATGAACGCATCGAGGCACTGGAGGAGGAAAACGCTCAGCTCGAAGCGGAAGTGGCGCGATTGCGATCGCTTTTGGGAGAGAGTCCGCAGGCGACAGGGGATGAGAGTAGTGCCGATGAAGCCGAGACGCAGACGAGTGCAAGTCAACCAAATAACTCGGACACCGAGGATTTTTCGCAAGAAGCAACTCCCGAATTTAGAATCACGCTCGATAGTGCGACAGACGAAAAGTACGCGAACATCATGCAAAAAATCATCGCAAACACCGAGTTTATCCTGCGGGCAAATGATGCGACGGGCGGCGAGATCGCCATGTTTGAGTTCATAGAGCCGGATGCATTTTTCATCTCCATCGACACTGGGGACAATCCGGCGGGACAGGCGGCATTCGCAAAAAAAGTCCTGTACGACTACGATCCGGATACACTGGACATGCGCGTCGTGGGGATCTTTCAGTTTGATTTTTCGGCGGGGCGATACGTGACGGAGTTCGGAGCAAATCCGCATGCCGACAGTATCCGCGTCCGTGTGAAAAATC
>JANQGT010000033.1 GCA_028277205.1 Candidatus Altimarinota bacterium | reverse complement strand
TCGCTGTATGATGCGGATTTTCCCTCTCGTGTATCGGATGCGCTCGTCGCTCTGCAGACCACAAACGTATCATCCCGATCGATACTCGATACCGTCTTTCTCTCGGATGCTTTACTTTCGGAGCGTCCTTCGTAGTATCGTATGATCATGATATCATCTCAAATCAATTTGTCCATGACACCGGCTAAAACCCGTATCGCCCCTTCTCCTACATGATTTGTCCATATCGGTACACTGCGTACTGCGCTGTGGGACTATATGATCGCGAAAAAGGCGGGAGGTATTTTTACGCTGCGACTCGAAGACACCGACCAATCCAGATATGTCGAGGGCAGCTATGACAATCTCGCAAAAGTTCTCGCGCGTTTCGGACTCGTTCCGGATGAGTGACCACTCCCCTTTCCCGATCTCGGAAATGGTCCGTATGCCCAGTCCGAGCGTCTTGATATCTATAAAAAGGAGATACAAACACTCCTCGAAAACGGCTCGGCGTATCCGTGCTTTTGCTCTGCCGATCGCCTGGAAAATCTGCGAAAAGAACAGGAGGCGGCGGGACTGCCGACCCGATACGACGGTCACTGTCGTCATATCGATCCCGATGAGGCGAGGCGACGCATGGATGCGGGCGAGCCGCATACCATCCGACTGCGGGTGGAGAGAGGCGAGACGCTCGTTTTTCACGATGCGATCCGGGGACGGGTCGAGTTTTCTACCAATGAAGTGGACGACCAAATCCTCATAAAATCCGACGGATTTCCCACCTACCATTTTGCCGTCATCGTCGATGATCATCTCATGGGCGTCACGCATGTCCTGCGCGGAGAGGAGTGGCTGCCGAGTACCCCGAAGCAAATCCTGGTCGCACGCGCCCTCGGTATCGAGCTACCGGAGTACGCGCACGTCCCGCTCATCCTCGGTCCCGATAGAAAAAAACTCTCGAAGCGCACGGGAGATACCGCCGTCGAGCAGTATCTGGCTGCGGGATACCTGGAGGAAGCACTGATCAATTATATCGCGTTTCTGGGGTGGAATCCGAAAACAACCGAAGAGATATTTTCTCTTGAGGCACTTACCGAAAAATTCGATCTCGCGGATGTCCAGCGAGCCGGCGCCGTTTTCGACCGCACAAAGCTTGACTGGATGAATGGAGAGTATATCAAAGCGCTGAGTGTGCAGGATCTCTACGACCGACTGTCCGCCTATCTGCAGGAGTATCAGCGGGATTTTTACGAGCAGACGTTTTCAAAAAAGAGTCCCGAATACACCCGAAGCATTCTGAAAGAGCTCTCGACACGCATGAAGCGCCTAGAAGAATATCCGGGACTCACACCGTTTTTTTACGGCGAGCCGGAAATTTCGTCGGTGGATATGTTTCTGAATGCGAAAATGAAAGTTTCGAGTATTGACGATGTCCGATCTGCTCTCGAAATGGGAATCGAAATCATAAACAACAGCACCCAGAGCGAATCTCTCGAGCAATTCAAAGAACGATTTCTCTCACATATCGCCGAGGCGGGACGAAAAAACGGACAGGTCCTCTGGCCCGTGCGCGTCGCGCTTTCCGGCGCGGAGCACTCTCCCGGAGCGTTTGAGCTTGCAGCGATTCTTTGAGAGACGGAAAGCCTCACTCGTCTCAAGCGGGCACTTGCATTTTTATCTGGGATGCAGTAAAATCATCATCGTAAAAACCCCGAATATATAGGGACGTTTACTTTCCACCCGATACGATATGAACTACCTGATCCTCAAAAATATCATCGAGACCACCATTCAAAATTTTCGCTGTCAAAACTGCGGGGGGACGATCCACGCGAAAGATATCAATCTTCTCGGGACTTCTCAGGGCGCCGTCAATATGGAGGTGACCTGCCCGTCGTGCAAAACGGTGGGAGTCATCAAAGCGGAGGTCAATATCGTCGGCAGTCCGCAAAATGCGATCCCGTCTGACATCGTCGGGCAGATACGCACGCTCATGCAAAGCTCTGAGCCAAGCGGAGGAATCCGGGATGCGGATATCATATCACTGCGAAAATCTCTCCAGTCCGGAAAAAGTGTGGAGGAAATATTTGGTCAGGAGTAGCATATGATCACAAAGCTTCTCTCGATCGGCATTCTCGCTCTCGTTTTCTATGGCGGAGCGGTATTTTTCATGCCGCAGGTGTCCGAGCAGATTGATGATTTACTCGGTATCTCGGGTATCTCCGAGCATATTCGCGCCGGGAAATCCGGTCTGGAAGCGATGACCCAGACGCTCGCACAATCACAAATCTCCGGCACCGGAGGCATCGTCGATCGAGTCAATACCGCCATCGCGCGAGGACAGGAGATCTATCAGGAGACTCTGGCTACTATCGAGGAAACCCGAGATCTCATAGACACGAAGACACAAGAACTCGAAACGGTGATTGACTCTGTCAGTGAAGCCAAAGACTCGATCGATCGCATACGAGAAAATCTGGATACGCTGACGACGCTGTCGGGATCGCAGGAGATGTCCGACTCGTGACCGGAGACGGAAGTGAATCCATCGGAGGACGCAGCGGATATGGGAGATGCGGGCATGTCGTCCGAGCTGGAATCGGAAAGTCCGTAGATGACAGGATGCGTTTCTTAGAAAACTTCAGTGCCTATCAGCTGTAAGCTTTTTTCGTGGAGAATATCAGGTGCTAGTCACAATGCGCCCTGCGGTCTCGACAAAAAAATCAAAAAGGCGTTCAAGGTCTCTTCAGAAAAAATTGCCTCCCTGATAACAGTTACAAAGTCCCCACCGTGAAGTGGGGATAGTTTGTAGTCATTTCTCTCGAGTCCAAAAATCATGCTGATATTATCCCTCTTTTGATACGACAGACAAATCTCAGGGGTGACAATATTATTTGGAGGCACCTACGGGAGTCGAACCCGTCTTCAGGGCTTTGCAGGCCCGTGCATCACCGCTCTGCCAAGGCGCCAAGGTGGGAACATTATAGGAAATAATTTGCGGATGCAACATTCGTTTGAAAAACCGTGGAAAATCTCTACACTTTCGTGGCCTATGGCAAACAAGACACGCTTTCTATTTTTCCAAATACATGGACGAAAACACCACGCCAAAGCACATATATGAGATCGAAGCGGAATGTCCGCACACCGGTGCGCGAGCGGGATATCTGCATACCGGGCATGGCACGATTCCTACTCCCGTCTTTATGCCTGTCGGGACGCGCGCGAGTGTAAAGGGAGTATCGATGCGAGAGCTGGATGAGCTCGGCGCAAACATCATCCTCGGAAATACCTACCACCTCTATTTGCGTCCAGGACACGAGACGATTGCGCGTTTCGGCGGACTGCATGGATTTTCCAGCTGGTCAAAGCCCATACTCACGGACAGCGGTGGATTTCAGGTGTATTCGCTCGCGGAGTCTCGGCGCATCACCGAGGACGGTGTCGAATTTCGCAGTGTTTTAGACGGATCCAGGCATTTTCTGAGTCCGGAGTACTCCATCGAGATACAGTATGCACTCGGTGCGGATATCATCATGGCATTTGACGAATGCGCCGCATCCTGATATTCAGAGAGCGAAGCGCGGTTTTCTACCGATCGTACGCATCGCTGGCTCGATCGCTCTATCGCGGCACACGAGCGCCTGAGTGCTATACATGGACGAAAGCCGCTTCTTTTTTCCATCATTCAGGGTGGCATATTTCCCGAGCTCAAAAAAGAATCCGCGCGCTACTGCACACAGAGCCGCACCGACGGTATCGCCATCGGCGGAGATCTGCGAATCGAGACCGATCCCGAGTTTTCCTATGGACTCATCGATACATTTATGTCGATGCTCCCGAGAGAAAAGCCGCGCTACTTCATGGGTGTCGGCGCGCCCGACAATCTCGTCGAGTCCGTTGCGCGCGGCGTCGATATGTTTGACTGTGTGTATCCCACACGGATGGCGCGCCACGGCGTCGCGCTCTCGCGTCACGGAAATATTCGCATTGCCTCGGCACGATACCGCGAGAGTCGGGAGCCGCTCGATCCGCGATGTGATTGCTTCGTGTGTCGTACGTACTCGCGGGGGTATCTGCGACATCTGCTGAATGTCGGAGAGCAGCTCGGCGCCTCGCTCGTCTCATATCACAATCTCTATGTCCTCCTAAAGCTTGCGCGGGATATGCGAAAGGCGATCGTCGACGGCGTATTTCCAGAATTTCTCGAAACCTATCGACGAGAGCGACGACTGTATGAAATCACCGCGTAATGCTTTTTGATATTATTCAGAGCATGTTAGCCAGGTATATCAGCAAATCGCTTTTGAAGTATTTCCGAAAAACATGAGAGAAAGCAGGGGGGAATCATCGTATCAAAGCGAGGAGATCTCCTCGTTCGCAATAGTCGATTTGCGAGATAATTGCGAATATCTGAACAGTGATACGTGCGACAATTGCGCAGTATTCATCTCGATGAGAACATCGGCGTAGATCCTCCTCGGCCATCGAAAGCATTCGCTCTATCTCTCGTGATCTCTCCTCCGGCATGATCCTGAAAAAAAATTACTCCACCGCGAGACGAATGCTCGGTCCCATCGCAGTACAGACATACACGGCGTCCATATAGCGTCCGGACTTTGCACCGGCGGGCTTTACGTCGCGCATGGTCTGCAGAAAATGCTCGATATTCGCCATAAGCTTTTCCGGTCAAAATGAGAGCTTTCCGACAATGGAGTGGACATTTCCTTGCTTGTCATTTTTAAATTCAAATTTTCCAGCCCTCAGCTCGGCGATGATCGCAGCGAGATCCTCACCGACCGTACCGGCTTTGGGATTTGGCATGAGTCCTTTCGGTCAGAGGATTTTGGCGATTTTCCCCATTTTTTTCATCATGCCGGGGGTCGCGATCGCGACATCGAAATCGAGTGTACCATTCGAGACGATCTCGATCAGATCGTCACCTCCCGCCACTTTTGCTCCGGCATCCAGGAGCGCCTTTTCGTTTCCCTGATTGGTGAATGCCGCGATGCGGACAGTCCTCCCTGAGCCGTGAGGGAGTGTGATCGTAGAGCGCACCATCTGATCGGCGTGCTTTGGATCGAGCGCGAGCGTGAAATGGATTTCGACTGTCGGGTCGAATGTCGTCGTGGATGTATCGCTCAGGAGTCCGACAGCCTCCTCCAGAGTATATCGACGTCCCGGCTCCACGAGCTGTGCCGCCTGGCGGTACTTTTTTCCGTGGTGTTTCATACAGTGTGATTATTGGTACGAGCGACTGCAAAAGCAGTCTCCCAAGTGGGTGGGAGCATTATAGGGAAAATCCGATTTTTGCAAATTTTTTAGTGAATCGAATGTGATCTGAGCTCCGAACTGGGTCTGCCATATAAAAATCCCTGCAGCAGATCAAAGCCCGCCCGTCGGGCTTTATCGGCGATCTCAGCATTTTCGATTTTTTCACATACTATGAGGGCACTAGGATTGCGTTCTCGAATTTCTCGAATAAGCGTCTGCATGTGATGAAATATCGTATCGAGTCTTTGAAGTCTTTCGGTCTCGTTCGGATATGTTTGTCGAGTATGATTGAGAATTTCCTCACCGCTGAATTTGATGATATAAAACAACGAGAGATCGAGCTGCGTCACATGCTCCACTGTGTGATAGCCAGAGAGAAAATCATCCAGTGCAAACCGAATGCCCTCATCTACGAGGGGTCGCAGACTTGCATTGAGCTCGTGAGGAGTATACTCCTCTGATTCCAGGATCTCGATCACGATACGTCCGGAGCAAAGTGCGGTGTATGCATCGGGCTTTTCACACTTCAGCCTTTCCCACCATGCTGTATCGAGAATGCTTGAAGGAGAAAGATTGATACTGATAGGAGTACTTGAGGACATGTTTTTGAGGGCTTCGGCGGCGCGAGTCACGACCAGCAGATCCATGTCCCCCTGCATATCCAGAGATGCGATAGTGTCAATAAAAACATCAGGGGAGATTGTGTTGCCCTTGTCATCTCTGAGTCTTCAAAGTGCTTCAAAGAGAACCACTGCTCCGCTTTTATCAACGATCGGCTGATATGCCAAGTCCAGACGTCATGCATCGATTGCACTTGCGACGCGACCGCCGGTATCGGGATCAGCTCCTGCATGATCTGGTACGACAGCATACGGAGAGATCTGTATTCATGATACTCGCACTCCGCGTCTCTCGTGCACAGCGGGTGCTATTCACAGCATAGATCCATCATCGAAAGGTGCCATATTTGAGATTATAGGAAATATCCATATCATTCTATTTTTCCCATGATTAATGTAAACTAAAAAAATCCATGCCGGAAAAATCATTTGCCTGACAGTACCGGGATGAGCGCATCCTCCTGCGCTCCTATGAATCACGCGTCGGATTTGTACGAGATCATCTCGGCGACATCGTGGTCGCACTGTTTTTCGCGGTGGTATTGTCGGGTATCGGTTTTCTGGTGTGAGTCGGGCTGTGGGCGTCGGTGGCGATCGCATGCGCCATCGTGATCGTCTATGCAGCCTATCTCCTCTGGATATGGCGGAGCACGTTTTTCTCTATCACGACCTGTCGAGTCATCAAACGAGTCCAGCAAAACCTCTTTCTCCAGCATCGAAGCGAAATGGACCTAAACAAAGTCGAGCAAATCCGCACGGACAAATCGACCGTGCTCGGACACCTCTTTTGCTACGGTGATATCGAAATCATCAAGGGAGCGTGAATCCAGTCAAACGTCTATTTTCGCAGGCTCCCCCATCATGAGGAGGTGTGAAATTATCTCTCTCGCGTACTCGACTATCGCAACACACACGGTCCGACGCACGAGATTACACCGTTTATGATTCGCAGCGAGCGAAAAAAGCGCGAACGCGCAGTGACAGAGTCGGATACACACAGCCCTTCATAAAAATTTGTCTGCGCGAAAAAAGTACGCTATAGTACGTATAGAGAACGCAGGCAGACCATAACACTCACCCCCATCATGGTCAACGCCGCTCTCCGTCAGAAACTCGCCGAGACCGATCTGCATCCCGTCGATCGCGATACGATCCTGCGTATTTTCCCTATCCTCTCGGATGAGCGGAAAATCGCCATCCTCGACAGCTGGGACGAGATCGCGCAAAAAATCCGCGCAAACCGCGAACGCATCGAGACGGAAAAACGCATCCTGCTGCTGCGCACGCTCGACGACCTGGAGTCGGATCTCGACAGAGCGCTCGAGGGTGCGACCCCCGACGGATAGCTCCATCCATTTTTTCAAAATCCCAACAAATAATGACACGCGAAAATTATACTCCGGAAAGCCCAACACTCGAAGGATATTTTGGAGAGCAGCCCAAACTCCCGTTTTCTCCCGAAATTGACATTGACGGATACGTAGAGGAGATTCGTGGATTTATCGGCGGCATTCTGGCGCAATACGGGGCAGATGATACAGAGATTGTAGCTCGTTGCGAGCGCATAGGCGAAAAGATTGAAGCGCTTTGAAATAATGTGGATACCCCGACACAGCTCTCTCTGCTGCGACGTACGGTAGAGTGCGAGTGATGACTTGCCGCACTCGAAGCCGAGCAGGGCGGGTATATCGGCGCAGTGCTTTCCGGCGAGATGCCGGCGGACATAAAGCCCGAGTTGGTCGTAGACGTCTAATATTTTTGTAAATCCCAATGTATGCCTTTCTCCTTGCGAAGGAGATTTTTTTTGGTAGTATGCGATTTTATTTCATGAGTCTGCAGCCCATGCCCTACGATCATGCGGATATCGAAAAACGCTGGCAACATTTCTGGCGTGAAAACAATACATTTGTCTCGCCTCGCCACTCTGAAAAACCGAAGAAGTATATCCTCAATGAATTTCCCTACCCCTCCGGTGCGGGGCTGCACGTCGGACACGTAAAGGGAAACACCGCCGCAGATATCCTCGCGCGCTACTACCATGCACGCGGATACCATGTGATAAATCCGATCGGGTGGGACGCATTTGGACTGCCGGCGGAAAACTACGCCGTAAAAACCGGAGTCCATCCTCGTGAGACGACGCGACAAAATATCAAAAATTTTTCGAGACAGCTGTATTCGCTCGGATTTTCCCACGATCGCTCGCGCGAGATCGATACGACTGACCCCGAGTACTATCGCTGGACGCAGTGGATTTTTTTGAGGCTCTGGGAGATGGGACTCGCCTATGAGGCAGATCTGCCTGTCAACTGGTGTCCTGCACTCAAGGCGGTACTGGCAAATGAGGAAATCGTCAATGGAAAATCCGAAATCGGCGGACACCCCGTAGAGCGACGAAATATCCGCCAGTGGGTGCTCCGGATCACGGCGTACGCCGATCGTCTGCTCTCGGGGCTGGACAGTCTGGACTGGCCCGAAGGCATCAAGGATATGCAGCGAAACTGGATCGGGCGGAGTGAGGGGATAGAGATCGAGTATCCGGTGGAAAATTCGGACGAGTGTATCCGTGTCTATACGAAATATCCCGAGACAAATTTCGGAGCGACATTCATAGTCGTCGCACCAGAGCACTCTATACTCGACCGGATTACGACCCCGGAATACCGGGACGGTCTGGAGCGATACCGGTCAGAGGTGGCACAAAAATCCGAACTGGAACGCACAGAACTCGCCAAGGAAAAGACGGGCGCGTTCACAGGAGCGTACGCTGTCCATCGCCTGACAAGCCGACGACTTCCGATTTACGCCGCGGATTTTGTACTGGCAAACTATGGAACCGGTATGGTCGTGGGTGTCCCGGCACACGACGAGCGCGACTATGATTTTGCGAAAAAATTTGATCTGCCTATCGTCGATGTGGTGGTACCGTATGTGCAGATGACCGGTCTGGAAGCGCCTCGTGAGGGTATAGAGCCAAAACGTGCTCGTAGTGTGACGATCATCGTCGAACATCCGGAACATGAGAAGTATCTCACACTCTTCTGGCAGGGATGAAGACTGGGACTCCCGGGATGAAAAATCGAAGCGGATGAAACCGAGCAAGAAGCAATGATGCGAGAACTTCAAGAAGAAACCGGATGTGCCGATATTCGAGAAACGAGATTTCTCTGAAAGATTTACGCGCACGGGTACAAACCGAGAAAAGATCAAGATGAGTTTTATCTCGATCACGTCTATCACATAAAGCTCGCAAGTCTCAACGGATGTCTCGAAACACACTCCGAAGATACTGTCTGATATACCATCGAATGGCGGAGTCGAAAGGAAATCATTGAGAGTAGTGACTTTCTGACTCATCATCAGTACATGCTCCGCGAGATGCTGGATCGCATAGGTGGCAGCTACGAGTGAGACGGTATCATGATCAATTCTGAATTTCTGGACGGACTCTCCGTCGACGAGGCACGCGAACGGATCAAAGACCATTTCGAGGAAAAAG
The DNA here is from genome assembly GCA_028277205.1 of Candidatus Altimarinota bacterium. Classification (GTDB taxonomy): domain Bacteria; phylum Patescibacteriota; class Gracilibacteria; order BD1-5; family UBA2023; genus JANQGT01. Next base: position 13,044 of record JANQGT010000033.1, on the reverse strand, counting down.
GCTGGGGAAAACGCACCATCAACTACAAACTCCGCGACTGGATATTTTCCCGGCAGCGATACTGGGGCGAGCCGATACCGCTCATTCATATCTCGCAGGAGGAGTATCAGAGATTGGAGATGATAGAGGTCGTGGACGCTGGATCACTGACACCAGAAGCATTATCATCGGTATCGTCTCCTGTCGGGAGTGCCATTATCATCAGAGAGGCAAAGACTGGAAGCGAATATCTGTACCGGATTGTCAGTGAAAAACCGGTCGTCGAGCGCATCTCCCCCATCCAAAAAAGCATCGACTCCCATATCATCGCCGACTACAGTCTCCCGCTCCTGCTGCCGGAGACGCCAAACTACGAGCCGTCGGCGGACGGTGCCTCTCCCCTCGCCCGCATCCCAGAGTGGGTGGCGGTCGACATCGCCGACAATCTACACGCAAAACGCGAGACGAATACGATGCCCCAGTGGGCAGGCAGCTCGTGGTACTACCTGCGATTCATGGATCCGGACAATGCCGAGGCGTGCGTATCGCGCGAGATGACGGAGTACTGGGAGCCGGTGGACGAGTACATCGGCGGTGCCGAGCATGCGGTGCTTCATCTGCTGTATGCGCGATTTTGGCACAAAGTGCTGTTTGACATTGGCGTGGTGAAGTACGACGAGCCGTTTCAAAAGCGACGAATCGTGGGGCTCATACTGGGACCCGACGGGGAAAAGATGAGCAAGTCCCGCGGAAATGTCGTCAATCCGACGGATATAATCGACAAATACGGAGCGGACACACTGCGCCTCTATGAGATGTTTATGAGTGATTTTCGCGATGCAGCACCGTGGGACGACGATAAAATCATCGGCATGCGACGGCTTTTGGATCGCATCCATGCGATATTCACCGAGTGAGGAAATATCGCGAAAGATGACATGAAAGCCATGAAACTCCTGCATCGGACTATCAAAAAAGTCGCAGAGGATATCGAGGCGTATAAATTCAACACTGCTATCAGCGCTATCAATGTCCTGGTAAACGAAGGATGTCCGGCGGATACGGACGAGGCGGCGGAGTGGAAAAGCGCGCTTGCGCGACTGCTGCATCCCTTTGCGCCGCATATGGCGGAGGAGTGCTGGCGTCTGCTGGGCAATACCGAGTCAGTATATTTCGCAGAGTGGTCCCAGTATGCGGAGTATATGATCGCCGAGGATAGCGTGACGATCGCCATACAGGTGGATGGCAAACTGCGCGCTACGATGGAGTTTTTGAACGGCGTGGCAAAAGAAGAAGTCATCGAGGCGGCATACGCCGATGAGAGTGTACGAAAATGGCTCGACGGACGCGAGATCGCCCGCGAGATTTTCATACCGAATAAGCTCCTGAATATCGTGACGAAGTAATTGCCCTCTAGCAATCACAATGATGCAAACCCCCGACATCGCCCTCTTTCACGGATTTTACGGACACAGAAATGGTAATTGGTTTTCGTGGTTTCGGGATACGATGCGCGAGCATGAGAAAACGGTTTTTTGTCCGGATCTGCCCCACTCGGATACACCGGTTTTAGACGAGCATCTGGAGCTCATCCGGAAAAAATGCCAATTCACACCGGACTCGATCATCATCGGGCATTCGCTCGGCGGTCTGACTGCCATCCATGCCGTGCTGGATCAGAGCGTGAAAATCCGGCGACTCATCCTGGTCGCTCCCGTCGCTCCGGATATTCCAAGTATTTCAGAGGAGGTCTTTCCGGACGAATTTTTCGCATACCGGGATACGCCTATGGATACCGGGCGGATATACTCACTCGTCGGCTCTGTAGTGCTATTTTTGAGTCACAATGATCCGTATATCGATCTCGTGCCGACACGGGAGTACTATCAGTCTGTATTTCCCGACACGCTCGAAATCCGTGAATACGAGTCCGCCGGACATTTCAATGCACCGGCATGATACCGGGAATTTCCGGACATTCTTCCTTTTATTTTCCCATCATAGCCATGTCTTTGCTCACCGGCTACCGAGATCGGCGCATCGCCGAAATCCGCGAGATCTCTGAAAATACCGTCGCCGCATACCGGCATCGCATACTGCCAAACCGGGATGCATACTTCTTGCGTGCGTTTTCATACCGGGTTTTTGCTGCTGTCTCGACACTCGAGTGAATCGAATCCGTAGATGATCTGGACGTCTCGTGGATCGATCGAGAGCGATTTCATGCGGATATCGCTGTGAAAATCCCGACACTCCTGCAAAAGCTCGGAGCAAAAGAATACGCGCAAACGATTGCCCCGAGACTGATCGGGATGATACAGTCACTCGTATGAGACGAGTCCGGGATACAGCGCGTCGAGGCTGCGGGCATGTATGTGAATATACTGCTCGACGACCGGTATGTGTTTGGCTCTCTGCGGACGATCCTAGATCTCGGCGATGCCTACGGATACGGCGATCGCGATCGCGAGACGACCGCCATCGTCGAGTACTCCGATCCGAATACCGCCAAACACCTGCATGCGGGACATATTCGCTCTACCATCATCGGGCATATCATCGGCAATCTCATGGAGCGCACGGGACACATCATCCATCGTATCAATCACTACAACGACTGGGGAGGCATCGGTGCCATCATGGAGGGGTTCTCGCGCTGGAGCGATGAGTTTGCGAAAACGCATGCGGGAAACAGCCTGCTGTATGAGATCTATCTGCGATACCGCACAGGCGAAAAACTATCAAGTAAAGAAGCGCTCTGGGATGAGGCGGACGAGCAAGCACAGCGTAAACTGTGTGAGGCGTATGGATCGGCGAAAGTCTCATACTCGGCATTTCAGGAGGCGTTTGCCGATTTCAAACGGATATCGCACGAGCGATTTTTGCGCCTGGAAAATCATGACGATGACGAGTTTCGCCTCTGGGAGAGACTCATTCCCATGAGTCTCGCGGAGTTTAGTGAATTTTACGATTTACTCTGAATCAGTATAGAGCATCCCATGGGCGAGTCCATGTACGCCGATATCGGACGCGATATCGTGGATGCGGGCGTCACGCATGGGACGGCGGTATTTTATACGCGCGAACACGCGGACGAGGATCTGAAAAAACTCCGACAACGACGGGACAAACAAGCGATCGAAGAAGAACAATACGATACAATCCGCGAGGGTATAGAGCGCGATATCGGCAGCTATATCGTCCGTATCGGAGAGTTTGAGCGCACAGTCATGATGAAAGAAGACCGCTCTACCATCTACATGACGCGCGATATCGGCGTCGTGAAATTTCGGCTGGACATGTGGCATCCGAGCATCCTCATCTACGAGGTCGGGCAGGAGCAGGCGGATCACTTTGACGGAATATTTCGCTCGGCACGGGTGCTCGGGATTTTGCCCGACGACGACTCGGTCTCATGCGAACACATCTATCACGGCTACTATGTCAATGAGTCCGGCGCAAAGCTCTCCAGTCGCGACGGCGCATCAAATATCCTCTCACTCATCCGCTCCGCCATTGATTTTTTTCATGCAAAGTATGATGACTCCGGTGAATTTGACGACGAAGAAAAGGATCGCATCGCTCATGCACTCGCCGTCGGCTCGATCATTTTCAATGATATCCGAAAAGACCGGAAACAGCCTGTCGTGCTCGGATCAAATCTACAGACTATCCTGGAGGCATTCGAGGCGTCGGGCGGGGCATACATCGTCTACGCGAGCTGTCGCGCCAAAAATATCCTCGCAAAAGCAGAGAAGCTCGGAGTCGAGGCGACGAGCCTCCCACAGCAGTCCGCACTGGAGAGCGATGAAATCGCCCTCATAAAAAAGCTGCACGAGTATCCCCGCGTGATCGAGCGCGCCACCGACGGACGAAATCCCTCGACGCTCGCAGAGTATATGATCACCCTCGCCCAGACATACAATAGCTACTATGCGAAGTGTCCCGTGATTCCCGATTTTCCCTATCGGCTCACCATCACGCGGGCGGTCGCGCAGGTGCTGGACAATGCACTGCGGACATGTCATATGATCCCGCTCGAGCGGATATAGTCACGAGAGTTAGCTCGAAAAGTACATCGGTATCTCATATCGCAGATTGTCTACAGTCCCGGCACCGAGCAGGAGAAAGAGGGACGAATCCGGATTTTGTCGATCATACTCCGAAATAATTTTGGCGGTATTCTCCAGTCCGTGTCCGCAGCGCACGTGCGGATATCGCACGGATAGCTCTGACACAAATCGCTCTGCCGGCATCGCCTCGACGTCCGATTGTTTATCCCGGGAAAAATAAATATCCGGTACCAGGAGCTCGTCCGCGCCATCGAAACATGTGCGAAATCCATCGAGCAACTCAATCGTGCGCGAGTACTGATGCGGCTGAAATACGACAAAGAGCCGACGATCCGGATATTGCGATCGGACTGCCCGCAGTGTCGGGACGATCTCGCGCGGGTGGTGTCCGTAGTCGGACATGAGGATGTTGCCGTTTTCAGTCGTGCCGACCACCTCTCCCCGACGCCACGATCCGCGATATGCCTCCAGTCACTTGATTGCTTCATCGGATTTGACACCCGAGAGCATTGCTGCGACATAGGCGAGCCGAGCATTTTCGCGCATGTGCGTACCTGCGATCTGCAGCGTGAAATCGGGAATGGGATGGATCTCCGAGCTACCGGAAAACCGGTATGAATCCGCACCGACGATCACGCCTCCGGCATGGTGCTCTGCGATGATGCGCGCATGATCATCGGATGTATGTGCGATGACATATCGCCCCGTCTGTCGGGCGAGCTCGCTAAATGCCGACACGTAGTCGTCCAAGTCGCGATAGTAGTCCAGATGGTCGAGGTCGATATTTGTGATGACGGTAATGTCCGGAGAATAGGCGAGAAAGCTTCGTTTGTACTCGCACGCCTCAAATGCAAAATTGTCACTGTCGGTATCGATTCGAATGTTTTTGTTTTCAAAATGGGGCACGAGCGTCCCCGCGAGCGTCGATCCTCACACACCCGAAGAGCAAAAAATCGTACCGAGCATGGCGGTCGTCGTCGATTTTCCGTGGCTTCATGTGATGGCGATGGCGTGTTTGTGCGTCAGGATATGTGCGAGCGCCTCGGGATACGATCGCACTTGCATGGCACATTTCCGGGCTTTCGAGAGCTCTTTGTTTGCCGAGAGGTTTTCCTCGTTCGAGAGATCGGGCTTTGTGATGATCGCCTCGCTGTAGACGACCAGATCGGTATCGTCATCCAGATGCTCCGCCGACTCGCCTATGTGGATGCGGACACCCTCTGGCTGTAGCGTATGCAGCAGCGGACTATCGGCGATGTCCGACCCGCTCACGCGCCATCAGAGTGCCAGGTAATAGCGCGCGATGGCGGATACGGCGATGCCGCCGATGCCGATACAGTGCAGTTTTTTCATGACTTAGAGGTCTTTGCGATATTTATATGAGGTCAGGAGAAAGCCGTTTTTTGTGTAAAAACGATTTGCATTTGTATTATCCGCGAGCGCACTGAGGACGATATGGGTACACCCCTGATCACGAAAATACATTTCAGCATGCCGAAGCATATGTTTTCCAAGTCCCTGTCCACGAAATCCCGGTCGTAAATAAAAGGCTTGTACGTATCCCTCACTTTCCTCGCGAATCTCAAGCCATAAATACCCGACAGTTTGCTCCCCGGATCGCACTAAGAACAGAACATGTCATTCAGGCAGAGGGAATCGTTTTTCAAATTTTTCACGTTCCCATATGTCAAATGTCCCCTTTCCAAATGGGATCATCTCTTCGTGAAAATCCATCATCATCGCGATGATTTCGTCCTGATATTCCGGAGTGCTATCGCAAAGAAAGTAAGACTCGGACATGAGGAAATTATTACGATCGATCATAACGTCCCATGAGTGTCGCACGATCGATGATATGTCCTTCCATCGCTTTTTCGAGGCTCGATTTCGTGGAGTCAGCCGGCAGATCCAGCATCGTATCGAGCGCATACAGATACCAAAAATACCGATGCTCGCGGTCGGGCGGACACGGTCAGGTATAGGCATTTTGCTCGCGCGTATTCAGGCCGACGGTGCCGATGCTCTGGGCATTTTCGGGTATGTCGGTCGTATCCGGCGGGATATCCCACACGACCCAGTGGACAAAGAGTCCGTCTGCACGCAGGCTCGTCGGGACATCCGGATCCTCCATGATGATAGCGAGGGATTTCGTATTTTCAGGGATACCGGAGATCAAAAGCGGCGGAGCGATATTTTCACCGTCGCAGGTGTACTTCGTAGGAATGGTGCCCTCATGAGCAAAAGCGGAGCTTTCGATATGCATAGTGTTTTCAGATAAAGAAACGGGAGTATCGGCTTTATGCGGTGTGCATGATGACAGCACTGCCGTCAGTATGAGGAGGATAGTGTAAATATATTTCATGAAGCGCTGGCGTGCTACAGTATCGAGGTGCTATCAGACACTCTCATGAGACTATATCCGGATTATCGGTGAAGTAAATGCATATTCACTCAGCGCTGTGTACGAGACGGGAATACCAGCCATCCTCTTTACTCATCACTGAATACCTGCACATAGTACGTCTGCTCTCAGCGACGCACGATACCGATACCGACGCTCGTCCAGTCTCAGAGCATATTTGCACGGTGTCCGCCCGACAGCGACAGCGCAGAGATGAGCACACCGTAGCCGACATTGCCGCCCGCCACATTTTCAGAGAGACTGAAATCAATATCAAATCCAAAGCGCTTTGCCGTACCATTGATATACACTCCGGTCGAGTCGACGTGTCCGACATACCCGTGATCCGCCATATCTTGGGCTTTGATCTGTGCGAGTTCATTGAGTGTATCGGAGAGACGCAAATTTCCGAGTCCCTGCTCGGCGCGCAGAGCATTCAGATACGAGAGGGACGCACGGCGCGTGGCATCCAGTGAATCAGTGTCTTCGTCTCTCATACGATCTACCGTATTCGGTGCGATCGGCAGGATATCATCGCCGATCACGATCGGGACATTTATCGCTGCAAATCCGGTATCGTAGTTGAGCTCGACGAGGTAGACACCGGGAGCATGCGTATCGAGCACGGCATCGATATTAGCGCCGGGGCGCAGATATTTATCGTCTTCAGTATCTGCATACTCCTCCAGCTCCTCCGAGTGTGTCGAGCCGTCCGGTCGGATGAGAAACACCTGAGTCTGGATCCTGCGATCCGACGGGATAGCTCATAGGATGCGAATATCTCAGTCTTTCGTCGTATCGACATGCACGTCGATCTCGCGCTCAGAGACGTACGACGGCTGCAAGAGCATGGTACTGTCGTACACGAGTGCGGGACGGGTATAGATATCTATAGAGGCGTTCGTCGCCGATCGCTGGGCATAGACTCGCACACGCACATTTTTGCCTGATGCAAACTGCGAGAGTCCCGTCGCCGGGATGGATATACTGCCCATCCCTCGATAGATTTTCGTCCTGTCGTTTTGTGAGAGCTCGAGGGTATAGAGGATATGTTTTCACGGCTCGACAGGGGTGAATGAGACGAGATTGACTCCCTGCAGATCCGAGAAATTTTCTCGCCTAAAGTGCAAACGCTCGATCTGCGCAATCATCCTGTCTGCGGGCAAAAGCTCCTCGAGCGATCGAGTCGTCGGATCTGAAACCCGCAGCGATGCAAAGCGCGTGGTCTGAAACGACTGCCCGCTTGCGACGACGAGTGAGTATGTGCCGGTTTCCTCCAGTGCTACGCTGTATGAAAATCGTCCCTCCTCGGCAGGCAGACTCGCGACAAACCGACGACTCTGATCGGGACTCATGAGAAAAAGCAGCGTGGAGGTCTCGCCGGATGTGATGGTCCCGGAGATATGCAGCGTCTCGCCGAGGAGGTACTGTGTGGGTATGCTGGGATCCAGACGAATGCCGAGCTCTCAAAATATACCGGTCGGTATGGGATCCCGACGGATGCGAAAGTCCGCAGGCGGAACGTCCGATCTTACGACCTGTTTTCGACTCGAGAGAAATCGTGAAAACGCCCGATATGTCACCTGAAATCGTCGTACGTGCAGGCGCAGCTTTTCCTGATCGCGATCAGCGAATGCCTGATCCATTTTTGCAAATCGCTCTTCGAATACGAAAAATATCCGGGCGATCGTCTGCAGATCCTCGTCCGAGAGCCGATCCGTCATCGCCGAAAGTCGTCGATCCATGTATTCTCGAAACTCCTCGTATACGGCGCCTACCTGCGGTGCCTCAAATGTCTGCTCTGAAAGCGTCGGAAGCTCAAGAGCTCATGCAATCCCAAACGACACAAAAAGACTCAAGATACCTACGAGTATCAGAGAGAAAGCACGGAAAATCGCTGCACGCATGATACTATAAACTGTAGAGAGTAAAGTCGAGATGCCTGAGAGTATAGCAGGAATTTCTCGGATGAAAATATAAAACACGCAATTATCCGGCGTATATCTCGGTCATATCTGATGTGATGCGTGTATGCAAATCGTAGCAGTCACATGCTTGCGTGTTTTTTGAAAATCGTTCGTCCGAAAACCATGCATCATTTTCGTTTTATGTCTTGAGAGCTAAAAAGCCGCTCTTGATTTCCCGCCCCGATTGTTTACAATCGTCGCACTTTTTCGGATTGGTAGCTCAGCTGGTTAGAGCAGGGGCCTCTTAAGCCCAAGGTCGAGGGTTCGAATCCCTCCCGATCCACCATTGATATTTTGAGACCTCGAAGCGTGTGAAGAGATAAAAGGCATTCGTCGGACTCAAGTGCACTACAGATCTCATCTTCATTACCACTTCGAAATTTTTACAAAAAAATCCCGAATGTTCGGGATTTTTTTCAGTCTACAGGCAAGATATTTCGTATCAAAATGCTATTTGATCTCTTTGAGTCGTGCTGCTTTTCCTCGCAGATTTCGGATGAATCCGATATTTTTCCGCCTCACCTTAAACTTACGAAGCACCTTGATGCTCGAGATCGTCGGCGAATGCAACGGGATAATGCGCTCTACTCCGACACCGCTGACTTCTTTTCGTACGACGATGGTACGCGTGAGAGGAGAATCTCCACGAGTATGGATGACGAGTCCGCGAAATTTTTGCTCGCGTTCTTTTGACCCCTCGGTAAATGTCTGCACGATCTCCACCTCATCCCCCGTGCGCACATCGGGAATATCGGATTTCAAAAATGGCTCCTGTATGGCTCGGATGAGTGTCGTGTCCATGGTATGACCTAAAAATAAATACAGACAATCAGGTGAGAGAAGTGTATGTATTTTTTTGAAAATGCAAATCAAATTTCGCAAGCACGCTGACTGCTACGAGACTGTCCCCACGAAAATCCTCTATCGAGAGACGAGAGGCGTGAATGCTAATAACAATTTTCTACGCTGCATAGACTCACTCGGGCTCATCCGAGACCACCCGCCCATCCCGAAAAGCGATCACCCGTTTTTTCATCCTGTCGACTATGGTCGCATCATGCGTGGCGATGACGACGGTTTTTCCCATTGTATTCAGCTCTTCGAAAATCCGCATGATCTCCCGGGCGTTCGCGGGATCCAGATTTCCAGTCGGCTCGTCGCCGATGATGATCTCCGGATCATGGATGAGCGCACGGGCGATCGCGACGCGCTGGACCTCTCCGCCCGACAGCTCGTTTATGAAGTGGTGCGCTTTCCCCAGAAGTCCCACCTGCGACAGCACCTCGGGCACGCGCTGGGCGATTTCGTGATCGCGATATCATGATACCTCCATCGCAAAAGCGACATTTTCCGAGACGTTTTTCGACTGCAGGAGTTTATAATCCTGAAAGACTATGCCGATCTCGCGCCGATACCGTGAGATCTGACGTGACGAATAGGCATAGACATTCGCCCCGCGATTATCGGTAAATACGCCGCTTTTCGGAGGAAAATCGCCGATGAGCATCCGGATGAAGCTCGTCTTTCCGCTCCCGGAGCCGCCGATCAAAAAGACGAACTCGCCCGGCTCGATCGAGAGGGCGATATTTCTTAGCACCGTACGATTGCCATAGGTGAGGGTGATGCCGTCAAATTTCATGCTAAAAAAGGATTTTTGCGATATCGTGATAGGCGACGACGATACTCAAAACAATCAAAATCGCAAATCCCGCAAGATGGATATATCCCTCGATCGCGAGTCCCGAGCCGGAGAGTCGCGGAAACAGCCGCACCACCCCCTCGCGGACGATGATGAAAACGGCGCGACCGCCGTCGAGCGCAGGTATCGGCAAGAGATTGAATACGGCGAGATTGACACTGATCACCGCCATGAGGATGAGGATCGTCGAGACCGGCACACTTGAGGCGACCATGTTTACAAAGAGATTGCCGATACCGATGGGTCCGGAGAGAGACTCGACCGCCTGCGTGCGATCCTCCGGCGTCTCCGGTGCGATGATATTTGATAGGAGCATTCAGAGGAGCTCGAGCGTCAGACGCGTCTGCGCCCACGTCTCCGAAAATCCCGCTCCTACGGCTGCTATCGGCGAGAGATCATAGGTGAAATCCTGATCGAGATCCGAGATATTGTACCCGACGCCAGCTCCGATGCGCTCATCATCGAGCGGGACCGAGAGCGTGCGCACCTCTCCATCGACACTACGAAGCGTGAGGCTGACCGAGTCTGATGCGGATCGGATAGACTCTACCGCCTCGCCGGGAGTTTTTACGGATGCTCCGTTTACCTGCTCTAGGATATCGGTATCGGTGATACCGGCGCGCTCGGCGGGACTGTCCTCCGCAGGAAATATCCGGACGCCGTCGGTCGTGATGATACCGGACTCCAGTGCCTGATCCATCGTCGGGATGAGGCGGGACTCGGCATCGGTGGGAAACTCCGAATTGATCCCGAGCGGAGCGACTCACCACATGAATAGCCCGGCAAATATAGCGGCGGCAAGCAAAAAATTCATCGCGACACCCGCGAAAATGATCGCAAGTTTTTGAAAAAAACCCGCCCGGGAAAACGCCCGATCCGGCTCTTCGGCGACTGCTACGTCCTCGCCGTGCAGTCGTACGAATCCGCCGATTGCAAGCCAATTGAGCGTATACTCGGTACCGGAGCGATCGCGATAGAGCGTTTTAGCGCGAGGGGGCAGACCGACACCAAATTCATCGACGCGCACGCCCGACCACTTCGCAGCGAAAAAATGCCCGAGCTCATGGATGACGACGACGACCAAAAAGACAGCGAGCGTGAGCGCGATACCGAGAATAATTTCCATACAAAAATCAGGCTACGAAAAACACGATAGAGGTACGCTATCGACGCACCAGTACCGCCTCTTTCTCTCTGCGTGTCGAGAGGCTGTATTTGAGGTGATCAAACAGGTGATTGACGAGATCGTCAAGATTTTTAAAATCCTCGCGCGAATAGTAAAATCGATCTGCATTGAGCCGCGCGCTCAGCGTACCTGCGAAATTCCCTTTCTTATTTTCCTCGACAGTACAGACGATATCTCCCTCCATCCCGGGATACCGGTAGCGCACGAGATAGGAATCAAGCTTGATATGAATATTCTTTTCGACCAGACGTTCCACGACTTCACGATTGTTTTGAGAGTTTTTCATGATGGTACGGACATTGAGCTTCATGGGCAGAGGAAATGAATGATAAAGAAAACAGTATAGAATATCTTTATAAAGAAAGGAAGAAGAAATAGAGGTAAAATCATTTCCCTACGAGAAAATTGATACAGAACTTACATTGAAAAGATATCGAGAATCGGTATTATCCATCTTGTTGTTTTGGGACAACGCATCCGACGATACTTGCAAAGCATTAGAAAAATTCGAGAACATGCGCGTGCTTTTCATGGTCACATGCATATATGCGTATCGAGTTCGATTTATGTCATATTTCACTATAGATTCTTCCAAGTCATGACCATCCGATCGAGCAAGAAAACCACCGAAACGCGTCTCGTATCACCGGATACTCGCGACGAAGATCGCGAAGAAAATACGAATATCCTGCGCCCAAAGCGACTGGATGAGTACGTGGGACAGTCGCATCTGCGACAGTATCTCGGTGTCACTATAGAGTCAGCGCGTATTCGCAGTGCTCCGATAGAGCATGTCCTCCTCTATGGTCCGCCCGGTCTCGGGAAGACGACGCTGGCTCATATCATCGCGCGCGAGATGGACGCGCATCTGCGACAAACATCCGGTCCCGCTCTCGAAAAGCCCGCCGATCTCGTCTCGGTACTGACGTCACTGCAGACGGGAGACGTGCTGTTTATCGATGAGATGCACCGCCTAAAGCCGCACCTGGAAGAAATCCTCTACTCTGCGATGGAGGATCGCTGCATCGATATCATGATCGGTAGTGGCGCTGGCGCGACGAGCATCCGCATGGATCTCTCCCCCTTCACGCTGGTGGGTGCGACGACGAAACTCTCTCGCCTGTCAAATCCCCTGCGCGATCGATTTGGACATATTCTAAAGCTCGATCTGTACGAAACAAAAGATCTGGAGCGCATTGTCGAGCGGACATTTCGACTGCTCGGCTGCGACGGCGTGGGCGCGGACATCCATCAGCTCGTCGCCTCTCGCAGTCGCGGGACGCCCCGTATCACAAATCGCTATGCGAAAATCCTGCGAGACTACGCCACTGTCGGCAGCGATATTCGCGATGCGCGGGTCGTCAGTGATATATTTGAAAAAATCGGTATCGACGAGCGGGGACTCGACGTACTCGATCGAAAATTTCTTGCGGCGCTTTCCCGGCATTTCGGCGGGCGGGCGGTAGGACTCTCCACGCTCGCCGCCCACACCGGCGAAGAAGAGTGAACCCTCGAAGATGTGGTAGAGCCGTACCTGCTAAAGCTCGCACTCATTGAGCGAACGCCGAGAGGACGGCGAATTACCCACGCCTGAGAACAGGTAGTGCGAGAGTATAGCGAATAGTATGCGCCATTTCATCGGTATTTCCCTCCCGAGAGCCGCAAATGATCTCATCACTGAGTTTCAGGATGCGTTTTTTCTCGGTCCATTTCCGAGGACGTGCGAGCCGCATATCACC
>JANQGT010000032.1 GCA_028277205.1 Candidatus Altimarinota bacterium | reverse complement strand
CTGCTTTTCACTCTCGCGTCATTCGCACGCACCGCAAAACGCACTCGGGACATCCCACTACAGCTCCGAAGCCTACCAAGGTGTTCGGGGTTTTTTGGTATTGAAGCAAAAAGACTTTCCGATAGTATGGCGGCAATATCGACACGCCGAATACTATGGATATCCAGATCCTGCTCGCAGAGTCCTCGCGACTGTTTTCCCAAAAAGCCATCCTGCAAAAAGACATCCCGCTCCTGCGGGACATCGTGCGCGAGCACAATCGTCTGTACTATCAGCAGGAGTCGCCCGTCATCTCCGATGAGGAGTATGATCGCCTGTTTTCCCAGCTGGTCGAGGCGGAGCGGCGATATGGGGATTTTGATCCCGAGTCCCCCACGAGTCGCATCGCCGTCGCACCCGACGAGCAGTTTCAAAAGCGTCCGCACGCGACCCCAATGCTCTCTCTGGATAATACCTACAGTATCGAGGAAATCCGCAATTTCGAGGCGCGCATCCGAAACATCCTGAAAACCGACGAGCCGATCGCCTACTGCATCGAGGTAAAATTTGACGGACTCGGGATTTCACTGTCCTATGAGCGGGGTCAGCTCGTGCGTGCGCTCACACGGGGAAACGGTATGGAGGGTGAGATCATCACGCAAAATATCATGACCGACCAAAATATTCCCCATACCATTTCCTATAAAGAGTCGGTGGAAATCCGCGGCGAGATCATCCTGCCGCATGATGAGTTTACCCGGATCAATGAGGCGCGAAAACAGGCGGGCGAAAAGCTCTTTGCAAATCCGCGAAACGCCGCATCCGGAAGCGTGAGACAGCTGGACCCGAAGGTAACAAAATCACGCAAGCTCCGGTTTTTCGCCTATAGCTTTCCGCATCTGGAGGAGCCGGAAACTCGCGCATTGTTTGGGTCAAAAACCGGTATTTCCGTCTCTACATATTCGCAGTATATCGCAGCACTTGAAAGGCTCTGATTTGAAACCTCGGGCATTTTTTTCGAGCGTGCGAAAAATCTCGAAGCACTCGTCGAGCGACTCGGTGCCATCACCGCCGAGCGTCCCAGACTCGGATTTGACATCGACGGGCTGGTGATAAAAGTGGACGATCTGAATCTCTGGAAACATCTGGGACTGACGGCACACCATCCGCGCTATGCCATCGCATTCAAATTTCCCGCCAAGCTGGCGCGTACACGCATACAGCATATCATACACTCCGTCGGACGCAGCGGGATCGTCACACCCGTCGCGATCCTGGATCCCGTGCTCGTAGGGGGCGTCACAGTGTCCCGTGCCACTCTGCACAACTACTCCGAGCTCGCCGCAAAAGACGCACACGAAGGGGATACGATATTTCTCATGCGGGCGGGCGAGGTCATCCCCGAGGTCGTGAGCGTCATCACCGAAGCGCGAGATGGAAATGAAAAGCGCGTCGGAGTGCCCGAAAAGTGTCCCGCCTGCGAGACTCCTCTGGAGCAAGAGACGGGAAAGATCGCGTATTTTTGTCCGAATCGGACGGGATGTCCTGCGCAGCTGCAGGGCGGACTCGAGACATTTGCAGGCAAACACGGCATGAATATCGACGGTCTCGGGAAAAAACAAATCGAGCGATTTCGTCGTGAGGGGTTCATCAGCGATATGGCATCGATATACCATCTGTATGTGCATCGCGAGACATTGGTCAATATGCAGTGACTCGGCGAAAAGTCCGTCGAAAATCTCCTGACCTCGATAGAAAACAGTCGACACGTCCCGCTGCATCGTCTGCTCACTGCGCTCGGCATTCCAAATATCGGTCGTCGTACCGCCCAGTCGCTTGCGATATTTCTCGCGCAAAGCATCAATCGCAACGACACGGAAAAGCCAACTGGAGAGAGACTATTGAAAATTTTCAGCTCGCTGTCCGCAGAAGATCTGGAGTCCATACCCGACATGGGACCGGTGGCGAGCCAGTCGGTATTTGCCTATTTTACCGCGCGAGAGTCGACGCTCTCGCGTCTCTTTCCGGAGCTTCATATCATCCTGCCGGATATATCTTTCGAGGGTATTATTGAATATAGTCTATCCGAAAAAACATTTTGCATCACCGGAAGTTTCGACGGCATGACCAGAGAGCAGATTATCGAGATCGCAAAATCCGCCGGAATGCGCTTCGTAGACAGTGTCAGCAAAAAACTCGATATGCTCGTCGTCGGTGAAAAGCCAGGATCAAAACTGCAAAAAGCGAAATCACTCGGCATACCGACGATGGGAATAGAGGAGTTTTTAGCCCAGATACGCGATCACGAGCACTAATGCGGACAGCTCATCTCCTATCGTACGAAAGAAAATCCGCGAGTCTACGCACCGGATACAGTCAGTATCTCGTACCCCTTTTTCGTGACGAGTACGGTATGCTCCCACTGTGCGGACGCACGTCCGTCCTCGGTGCGCACCGTCCAGTTGTCCTGCATGGTTTTCGTGTGATGAGTACCCAGATTTATCATCGGCTCGACTGTAAAGATCATACCGGGTACCATCTTGATTCCCGATCCTTTTTTTGCTCGGTGATATACATACGGCGACTCGTGAAATCGCACGCCGACACCGTGTCCCGTGTACTCTCGCACGACAGAGTATCCGCGCTCCTCCGCGTAGTGCGAGATGGCGTACCCGATATCTCCCATACGCTTTCCGGGGGCGATCTCGGCGATGCCGATCATCATCGCTTCGCGCGTATCCTCTACGAGTTTTTTTCGCTCGTGCGATACTGTGCCGACCTGATACATACGCGAGCTGTCACCGAAATAGCCGTCCACGATGACTGTCAGATCGATATTGAGAATATCGCCGTCCTCCAGATATTCATCCGCACGGGGAATGCCGTGACAGATGATATCGTTTCGGGAGATGCACGTGCACTTTGGATAGCCGTCAGCTCACCATCGATTGTTTCCCAGATAGTCGATGCAGGCGCTCGTCCCTCCGTGCGATCGGATGAATGTATGGCAGATATGATCCAGCTCCTGCGTAGAGACTCCGATACGCACGTATTCGCCGATCATATCGAGCGTGCGCGCGACGAGCCGACAGGCATTTCGGATGCCCTCTATTTGCTTGGGCGTTTTGATGATGACGTCTCTGTCTCCCATGGGATACTATGCTCGTAAAGTGATGTGATGCTTTTGAAGTACTGCCAGTACGCGCTTTTCTCTCTCGTGCATTTGCGCGTACTCTTCGTCGGTCTCGTGATCATAGCCCGCCAGATGAAACAGCGCATGGACGATGAGCCGATACGTCTCTGCCTCCGGCGTATGTCCGTACTCCTCCGCCTGCCCCAGAATATGCGAATGCGAGAGGACGATATCTCCCGCGTCAATATCCGCATCATCGAATACCTGCACATACGCAAACGACAGGACGTCGGTACTCTCATCCCGATGGCGATACGCTGCATTTAGCGTGCGCATGCGCTCGTCGGAGACGAAGGCGATATGTATCCGTCAGAGCAGTATATGATCGCACGCCGCATCCACACCCCGCGATATATCCGAAAGCACTGCCGGATCGAGGGTGATCGACTCCGGAATATCGAGCGGTACGAGCGTGAGCATGATCTTGTTTCGAGACGCAAACAAAAAGTATACGAGATACATCTAAAAAGCAAATGCGATCGAAAGTTTTTGCGCAAACCAAAAGAACATGCTACCATAAAGAAAACTCATACGAAAGCCCATGAGCACACTCCAAATCAAAACTATCTGGACTATAAATCTCGCGCTCTTTCTCATGTATATGGGATCGAGTCTCGTACTCCCCTATCTGCAGGGATCGGTACTAGAGTATGCGAATGTCTCGCACGAGCCGTTTGACGGGACGGTACATCCCATCGCGCTCGTCCCCGACTGGCTCTCTGCAGATAATACCAACAAGACCAAACAATACACGGACTTCGCCCTTTCGGATTTTCTACCGATACCGCGCTATGATATCGACCGCCTGCAAAACGGCGATCGCAGTGACTCCGACATTGTGCGTGAGCGATACACCTACCCCGTCGTCTACATGGGGAGCTATCGCGGAAACTCTATCGAGTACGATGGGAGTCATCTCGCCGTCGATATTCGCACTCCGATCGGGACACCTGTGCGCTCCATCGCAAATGGCGTCGTCGTCAAAAGTGTCTCGGTCGATACCGGTATCGGACTCTATGTCGTGGTACGACACTCGGACGTCCCGTATCGCGGCGATACGATTGATCTTTATTCGTCATACCTGCATCTCTCGGAGGTACTCGTCGAGGCGGGGACTCCCATAGAAAAATGAGAGCTGCTGGGACTCGTCGGGCAGACCGGTATCGCGACGACACCCCACGTGCATTTTCAGATAGATCGCAGCGAGGCACCATTTCATGTCTATTGGCCGTTTTCATTGAGTGAGATTGCAGAGGAGGGGCTTGATTTTTTCAGCGCGGTGAATGTCGGATACGGCAAAGCAAACGCACTCGCGTATACCGTCCATCCCATGCAGTTTGTCCATGATCATGAGGAGGGAGCGGAGCGGGCTATCGTAGCGGACGAGAGTGTCTGAGCGAAAAACGTCGCAGACACCACCCGTATATCCAAAGACAGTGCAGAATCGGATATCACTCTCGCCGCCGTCGAGGTAAGGAAAATCATGGAGGATGGAATCTTTCAGGAGCCGGAGACGAGTCTCGATCTCGTGGATACGTCCACCGTCTCCGTCGCGAGTCTCGACACGGATACGCAGGCACAGGATGAGGATGGAGAGCAGGAATCAGCTCCCCGATCATTTCGGACAAACGCGCGCGCAGGATCCGTACTGGAGTCGAGGGTCATAGCACTCGCAGCGGAGGGACTCATTCATGGAGATGAGACGGGATTTATCGATGTCGAAAACGATATCACCCGACGAGAGGCGTTTCTCCTGCTGTTTCGCGCATTTGACATGACACCCAGCGAGGAGGTTCGTTTTGCATTTGACGATATATCGCTTGCCGATCCGTTTGCGCTGCAGCTGGATGCTGCCGTGGATGCCGGCATTCTCTCGAAAAATTCTCGATTTCGTCCGGACGACACTGTCACCCGCGCAGAGTTTATAAAGATGCTCACGGAGTTTGCAGATCTGCCTCTTCCCGCTCCGGATAGCGATATTTTCGCCGACGTCGGACGAGCTGATCCCTTTGCGGCGCATATCGCAGCGTTTGCGCGCATTATCGATTTGGACACGGATGTCGATGAGTCGTTTTTCCCACATAAAACCCTGCCGAGAAAAGAGGCATTTTCCATCGTGTATACCTATAGGGAGCGGGGGGAGTAGTCCGGATATGATGCATTCTGTCATATGATAGAATATCATGTAGCAACTCTTTTCGTCGATCTCATGATCGTCTATCAAAAAACACTCTCATATCGAGAGTGTTTTTTCTGTATTTTTTCGCGAAAATCCGCATAATGTCGACTCTTTAGATTTTCGAATGCCCGCCTGTATGGATCATCATATCCGAAATTTCTGCATCATCGCCCATATCGATCACGGCAAATCGACGCTCGCCGATCGCATGCTGGAGCTGACGGGTACGGTCGACAAACGCGGACTGAAAGAACAGACGCTGGATAGTATGGAGCTGGAGCAGGAGCGCGGCATCACCATAAAGCTCGCACCCGTGCGGATGCGATGGCGCGACCAAGAGCTAAATCTCATCGATACTCCCGGGCACGTCGATTTTCAGTATGAGGTGTCGCGGAGTCTGGCGAGTGTGGAGGGCGCTATCCTGGTCGTGGATGCGACGCAGGGCGTAGAGGCGCAGACACTTTCAAATGTGTATCTGGCAATGGAAAACGATCTCGTCATCATCCCTGTGCTCAATAAAATCGATCTACCGAGCGCCGACGTGGAGGGCGTGAGTACGGAGGTGGCGAGTCTGCTCTGATGCGATATCGCCGATATCATCCCCGTCTCCGCGAAGACGGGCGAAAACGTCGAGATGCTCCTCGATACGGTCGTAAAGCGCATCCCAGCACCAAAGCGTCTGTCACAAACGAGTCAGCTCATCTCTCATGATGATGCGGATGCAGATATCGACAGCGTGAAGGGACTCATATTTGACTCGCAGTACGATCCGTACAAAGGCGTCGTGATTTACATAAAGCTCTTTTCCGGGACGCTCGCACGCGGATCCCGGGTCGAGCTTTTGAATACCGGGGTAAAAATGGAGGTGATCGAGGTCGGCACGTTTACACCAAAGACGACACCGACCAAAACACTCGAAGCGGGACAAATCGGCTATGTCGTCACGGGTCTGAAATCCGTCTCTGATGCCAAGGTGGGTGATACGCTCTTTTTTGGAAATGCAGATAGCAAGCATCCGATCCGCGGATTTCGTCGGATGACACCCTTTATATTTGCGGGAGTATATCCCAATGACGCCGATGAATACGTAAAGCTCCGCGACGCACTGGGAAAACTCTCGCTCAACGACGACGCTCTGACCATGGAAAACGAGATCTCCCCGGCACTCGGACACGGATTTCGGGCGGGATTTCTGGGGCTGCTGCATCTGGATATCGTCCGTGAGCGGCTCTGGCGCGAGCACGAGCTGGATGTCATCATGACGAGTCCGCAGGTCACCTATCGTGTGATTTTACCCGGTGATCGAGCGCAGGAGTTTTCGCGACTGTCACCCGAGGTGTATGAGGAAAACGACGCGACTCACACGCGTATCACATTTTCAAATCCGGATGATTTTCCAAAAGCAGGAAGCTTTCTCTCTATCGAGGAGCCGATCGCAAAGCTCGAAATCCTGACGCCCGCCCAGTACGTCGGCGCCTGCATGGGACTCGCGCAGGATCGACGTGCAAACGTAACGCACCAATCATACCTCGATCGAGACCGCACGATGCTGATGTATGACATTCCCATGGCAGAGCTCGTCGGCGATTTTTACGATGATCTCAAAAGCCTCTCGAGCGGATACGCGAGTATGAATTACGAGTTTTCCCGATACCGTGCGGACGACCTCGTAAAGCTTGATTTTTTGGTAGCGGGGGAGATCGTCGATGCATTTAGCATGATCGTGCATCGTGATAAGGCTCGGACGATCGGACAGCGTATCTGCCAAAAACTCAAAGAGTCCATTCCGCGTGCACAGTTTGCCATCGCGATCCAGGCGGCGATCGGGGCAAATATCATCGCCCGAGAGGATCTGAGCGCTCTGAGAAAAGACGTCACGGCGAAACTCTACGGCGGGGACGTGACACGAAAGCGAAAACTCCTGGAAAAGCAAAAGGAGGGGAAAAAGCGCATGCGTCAGTTTGGACGGGTCAGTATCCCGTCGGAGACATTTGTAAATATTTTGAAGAAGTAGTGAGGATGCAGGATTGATATTCGACGATTCGACGTGTTTTTTGAGATACGCTTTGTATATATTTTTACCCGATACAGCTGGACTGCGTAGGATTTTCTCTATAGAGGCGCTATCGTAAACCATTTTTGAAACGTGAATTTTTTGTAAAGAATACCGCGAGTACCGGACTCCCTCTTGCGTTTTCCCTATTTGTTCCCTATAATCGCAAATAGTTCCACTTTTACTCTTTTTCTCTATCTGTATGCCTGCAGCTGTCGAGCGCACCCTCCTCCTGCTAAAGCCCGATACCGTCCATCGCGGACTCATCGGCGAGATCCTCTCCCGTATCGAGCGAAAAGGTCTCAAAATCATCGCCATGAAAATGATGGCTCTCCAGGATTCGCTCATCGAAGAGCACTACTTTTTTCATCGGGAAAAGCCATTTTTTCCGGAAATAGTAAAGTATATGACCGAGGGTCCCATCGTCGCACTCGTCGTAGAGGGAGACGGTGCGATCGCACTCATGCGCGCGCTCTGCGGTGCGACGGACTGCGCCGAGGCGGCGATCGGGACTATCCGCGGCGACTACGGTCTGACCATCCGATACAATCTCATCCACGCCTCCGACAGTGCCGAGACCGCGGCAGTCGAAATTCCGCGATTTTTTGACGAGACGGAAATCCATCCCTATGCTCGAAAAATCCTCGAATAAAGAGGAAATCATCGTCCCGGAAATACCGGCACCGGAGCGCATAGACCGGTATCTGCAGGCGCGATTGCCGGATATATCGCGCTCGCAAATCCACGCTCTCATCAGAGAAAACAGCATCCTGCTGAATGGAAAATCGACAAAAAAAAGTGTATTCGTGGATACCGGCGATACGATCTTTATAGCGCAAAAGAGCATTCGAAGTATGTCGGATATCCCGGCGGAAAACCGGGATCTGGATATCGTGTATGAAAATGACAGCTTTATCGTAGTCAATAAACCGGCACGGATGAATACGCATCCGACCCCCCAGCGCGGCGGCAATGTGTGAACACTCGTGAATGCACTGCTATCAAAATACGAAACCGGTCTCGCAGAGACCGGGCAGTCGGGGCGACCCGGCATCGTCCACCGTCTGGACCGGGATACGAGCGGGCTCATCCTCATCGCAAAGGCGGACTCTGCGCTGTATCGGCTCCAGCGTCTCATGCACGATCGAAAAATCGAAAAAACCTATCTCGCTCTCGTGACCGGAGATTTCAGAGAAAAAACCGGGTATATCGAGTCGTACATCGGACGTCATCCGAGCGACCGACGATGTATGACGACAGTCGATCCGATCAGTCCCAGACTCGCGAAAACCGCCTTTGAAGTGATCGGGAGCGGATACGATGATACGACCCTGATACGCGTATCCCTGCTGACCGGACGCACACACCAGATTCGCGTCCACTTTGCGTCCATCGGGCATCCGGTCGCAGGCGACGCACTGTATGGCGATGAGAGTACAAACCGGCAATTTTCGAAAGCATACCGGCTCTCGCGGCAGTGGCTGCATGCGTACGCGCTCTCGTTTGAGTTTTTATGAAAACGATACCGGTTTTCCTGTGCGCTCGACCCGGAATTACTGGCGTGCATACCGGAGACGATACATGTGCCAGAATACTGCAGTCACTCCGTTTTGATCGACTAAACCTTTAGGATATAGAGCCATTTGTCCATACCGGACAGATTTTCATCTCCGGCATCCTCTATGCCCTGTGCGCCCAGATAGGTACGAATATCTGAAATCGGAGCATTGGCATCGATACGCAGATCTACCTGCCCGCCAAACGTCCCCCGGACCACCAGGCGTAAAAATACCGGCTCGCGATCCAGAAATACTATCAAAAATTTTGCGAGCCTCTGGTACTCGTAGCGCATGTCTCCGACACTGACGCCACCCTCGTCCATGACGACTCGCACGGTCTCGCTTGCGTTATTTTCATACAGCAGGTACACCCCGACGAAGAGAATGACGACGACGCTCATCACATACAGCTCTACGAAAAATCCCCATACGACGAGTGCGAGCGCCACGACACCCCCCGCCAGATACCAGGTCGGACTCTTTTCGGGCTTTGCGGGAAACGTCCACTCAAACATTTACAGATTGTTTATGACAAACTGGATGATCACCCATGATGATACCGCGAGGACGAATCCGCCGATACCGTAGATGATAGCATTTTTCGCATCGGTTTTTCCCTCGGTACCACCGATGGCGTCGGATCCGAGCGAGAGTTTTACCGCGCCGAATATGATGGCAAACACCGCGATCGTCGCCGAGAGTCCGAGGACAAACGACGTGACGGTCCGGATCATATTGGGAATATCGTCAAAGGTGATATTTCCAGCGCGCAGATCCGACCCCGATACTCCCGATCCCTCAAACACACCGGCATCCTGCGCCAGAGCCTCCGGAGCGATACAGCAGCAGGCAAGGATGAGAAAGAGAAAAAGTGTGCGAAACATGCTCATACTACCGACGAAAAAGCAGCTGACCCCAGTATAGCACAAAAATCCGAAAAACGCACATCCGTTTGGTATTTCCACTTTTTTCGCTATAATTCGCCTTTCCTGACATATTTTTCTATGAAAATCCCGCTCTCGTGGATCCGGCGCTACACGGATATCGACGCGATCCGCTCCGAAATCAACGATACGTCGCTCGCCCATACATACTCTATCCGCACTGCCGAGATCGACGATATCATCCATATCGGTGTGCCGGACTCGGTCGTCGTGGGAAAAATCGAAAGCGTGCGAGCGCATTCCGACTCCGATCGACTGAATGTCGTGACGCTACATACCGACAAATGAGATCCGCGACAAATCGTCTGTGGCGCACCGAATGTCCGAAATGCGCACTATGTCGCCGTCGCTCTGCCCGGCACGAAGCTGCGCGAAGATCTGGAAATCCAGCGCTCGCAGATCCGGGGCGAGACGAGCGACGGGATGATCTGCAGTCTGGATGAGCTCTCTCTCGCCGACGAGCGGGCAGAGGGCATACTCATTTTAGAGGAGTGTATCGATGAGACCACTCTCGAAAAAAGCATCGGAAAACCGGTATTTGATCTCACGCTCCCATTTCCCGGACGCGACGGCGAGATATTTTTTGTCCCGCTTCGCACGACAGTGTTCGAAATTGACAATAAATTTATCACCAATCGCCCCGACCTCTTTTCGGTAGAGGGAAATGCGCGAGAGTTTGCGGCGATTTTCAGACAGGATTTTATCGCCGATGATCCGAAACAAATCGCAGAAATATCCGAGTTTAGCGCGAAAATCGAGACGGACGCAGTACAGTCGGCACACTTTATGCTCTATGAAAATGCCCTGACGAGAAAGAGCGTATTTGACGGTGTCACTCATCTCCTGCACGCCTCGGGCATAGCGACGAAATACACGCACGTCGACATCACCAATGCCATCATGACCGAGCTCGGTCAGCCCATGCACGCATTCGACTACGAAAAAGTCCGCGGTATGATACGCATCCGAAAAGCCCACGACGGCGAGACGATCGACGCTCTGAACGGCAAGACCTATACGCTCACCCCGGACGACGTCGTGATCGCGGACGACTCCGGACCCATCAGCATCGCGGGGATCATGGGCGGCATGTCGACAGCGGTGACAGAGTCGACTACGCGGGTCGTCTACGAGGCGGTTTGTTTTGATGCGACGACGGTGCGGCGTACCGCTCAGCGACTCGGTATTCGCACGGACGCATCCACCCGCTACGAAAAATCTCTCGATCCGCTGCTTCCGGAGCGTGCGACTCGACGACTTGGAGACTATATGCAGTTTTACGGATACGATAGAGCGCCTGCGAAGACATTTCATTTTCTGGATACGACGAAGCTGCGAGATATCACTGTCAGCTGCTCGCATGCATTTCTGACATCGCGCATCGGTGCGGATATTTCACCAGAAAAAATTCATGATATTTTGGTCCGGCTATGATTTGGTGTCACGGAAAATACCGGAAACTACGAGATACGCGTCCCATCCTGGCGCGCGACGAAAGACGTCGATATTCCCGAGGATATCGTGGAGGAGATCGCCCGCCATTACGGCTACGAGCACATAGAGCCGGTGGCGTTCTCGGGAGACTTTGTGCCGATACCCGTCGATCCGCTCGTACATTTTCAGCATCGGCTGCGGGAGTTTTTTTGCGGAAAGTGAGTCTATGAAGTATATACGCGTTCATTTTCATATCCGGCTCTGGATGCAAAACTCTGACTCGATCCGAGCCGAGCGATAGCGGTCGCGAACGCCTACTCTGAAGAAGCGTCGCTCATGCGTCGCACTGCTGCCGGTATGCTCTTTTGCTCGGTCGCGGACAATATGCGGGAGTATGATGAGTTTGCGTTTTACGACATCGGAAAGAGCTATTTTCATACCGAAAACGACAATCCCTCGGAGCGGATATTTCTCTCGGCGGTATTTTCCGGATGGAGTCTGAAAGGACTGCGAACACTCATCGACGATCTCGCGCATACGTTTGCGCCGAATATCCCTCCGGTCATCCGGGAGGACATACCGGAAAATTCGATATTTCACCCAAATAAATCAGCGCGGCTGCACCTCGGCGACACTGCGAGTGTGAGCTTCGGACGGATCCATCCCGAGCGCGCGAGAGCCTTCGAGATTTCTACCGAGACGCTGTATCTGCAGATCGACATCGCCCTCCTGCTGTTCATATCCGAGACGAGCAAATTTCACTACAGTCCCATCATTCGCTTTCCTACCATTGATCGCGAGCTTGATTTCATCATGGATGCGCGTACACCGACAGGAGACATCGAGAGAGAGATCCTGGATATGCACGAGCTCATACGCAGCGTATCGGTCATCGACGTGTATGAGGACAGCGATCGCATCGAGACAGGGAAAAAGTCCGTCTCATTTCGTATCCGGATGCAGGAGGAGGATGGCACCATCACAGACGAGCAGGCGCTCGCGATCCAGGATCGTATCGTGAGTATGCTCTCGGTACGCGGCATTTTACTTCGGACGTAGCGTATTGATTGTTTTAGAAGACCGGGTATCATATCGACATCATTTTCCCCATGCCGAAAACCCCTCCCACCTCATCAAAACGCGACACTGCCGAAACCCGGATACGCCTCCGGGATGACTATAAACAGCTCGATACGGTAGTAGCGCAAATCATCAAAACGGTGATCGGATATATGCACGGGATACCCAGAGACAAAATCCGCGAGCGAATAACGCGGGCATATCACTTTGCGCGAGAGGCGCATGAGGGTGATTTTCGAAAGTCGGGCGAACCGTACATCATCCATCCGGTGCTCGCGACACAGGAGCTTTTGCGTCTGCAGCCGGATCTCATCACGATCGAGGCGACACTGCTGCATGACGTTCCCGAGGACACCGATTGCACTGTGGAGGACATCGAAAAAATTTTTTGAAAAGACGTCGCCTATATCGTGGCGGGCGTGGAAAAGGTCTCGCGCGTACGCTATCGTGGCGAGGAGCGTGAGATCAGCAGTTTGCGAAAAATGTTTATCGCGATGAGCGAGGACATGCGGGTAATATTCGTAAAGCTCGCCGATCGCATTCATAATATGCGCACGCTCCAGTACCATCAGGACAAAGAGAAACGAAACCGCATCGCGACGGAAACGCTCAATCTATACGCTCCCATCGCCGACCGGCTCGGTATTTTCGAATTCAAAGAAATCCTCGAAAACGAATGTTTCAAGCACCTCCTGCCCGAACGATACTACGAGATCCGAAGCGAACTCGATACCATGCGGGCAAATCAAGAAGCTTTCATCGCACTGGCAAAGCAAAAAATTTACGAGCTTTTTCGCAATAAAGATATCAATGTCCTCGATGTTTCCTATCGCGTCAAATCTCCCTACAGCATCCATAAAAAAATGCAGCGAAAGGGCTATGAGCGCGTGGCGGACATTTATGATATTTTCGCCATACGCATCATCACCAAGAGCGTCGACGACTGCTACGATATTCTCGGCACCATTCACAATAGTTTTGTACCGGTTCCCCGTCGATTCAAAGACTATATCGCTCTCCCGAAAGAAAATCACTATCAGAGTCTGCATACGACGGTTGTGGGGCTTTTTCGCGATTTTTCAAAGGAAACGGTCAATCGTCGTCAGCCGACAGAGATACAAATTCGCACACGCGAAATGCACGAACATGCGGAAATCGGTATCGCCGCCCACTTCGCGTATTCGGAGGTAGGACGATCGAAAACCACGAAAGACGTCTCATGGGTCAATGAGCTCAAGGAAATCCTCAGAAACACGCATGATTCGGAGTTTCTCTCGCATATAAAGATCGGGATTTTCGATGATCGCATCTTTGTCTTTACGCCGAAAGGAGATATAAAAACTCTCCCCAGAGGCAGCACGCCCGTGGATTTTGCCTACTGTATCCACTCCGACGTGGGAAATGGCACTTCCATAGCAAAGGTAAACGGACGCGTCGTCTCGCTCGATCACGAGCTGCGCAATGGAGATCAGGTCGAAATCATCGTCGATCAGCACAAACGTCCGAGCGTTACCTGGCTGTCGTTTGTCAAAACGGTACGCGCAAAAGAAGTCATCAAGGCATCCATAAATCGCGAACGGCGCGAAGAACTAATCGAGAGAGGACGTTTTATCATCAATTCATATCTGCTCAAACACTTTGGAAAAGCACTCGATAAAGATCTCTCACTCTTCAATCACCTCGACAATAAAGAGCTCGGACCGAAAGAAAAAGAAGACGTGCTCGTCCAGATAGGAAATCTCTCGCGTCGCCCGAGCTCTATCATCCGAGGACTGGAGGAGCTGCGGGGAAAGCATCTGAAAAAGGCACGTGAAAAATCAAAAGGCGAGCAGCCGATCATCATCACTGCAAAGGAAAATACACCCCTGCCGGGCATCATCATCAGCGGAGAGGCAAATATTCCCTATACATTCGCCCAGTGTTGTCAGGTCGACGAGTACTCGAAAATCATCGCCCATGTCGGACGACACGGCATCCGAATTCATAACGCTACCTGTTCATCGCTCAAACGATGTCGAATCGAACGCCTCCTGCCAGCGCATTTCGAGACGCATGTCGAGACCGGAGTATCCATCACCGTGGAGCTCATACTCGAAGCTGAAATCGATCTGCTGAAACAGCTCGGCGAGATCATCTATACGATGCGCCTCCAGCTCGAAGAAGCGCATACCGAACGCCTCCCAAATCGTCGTATAAAAGCAATCATCCAGCTCTACACCGAAGAGGAAGACTACTATATATTCGATCGATTTCACGAGCGACTAAAAATCGCTCTCCCAAATCTCGAAAGTCTGCGACTGATCAAACTGCACTAGGAAGCTGGAAATCGTCTCAAAATCTCATCAATCTCCTCTCGCATCCAGCTGAGAATATCCGTACGCGAGAGCAAATCATTGACGGTTTCCCATCGGTATTCGGTATGCTCTGAGGAGAGAGTGACCGACGGGGTCGCAGACGCATCGAGCCGAACATAGTGAGAAATGCCGATGTACTGCCGCTCTCCTGCAAACAAACTCCACGTCCGAAACGGCACCGGATCCAAAATATCAAGCCCGGTTTCTTCACGAACTTCTCGGATAGTGGCATGCTCCGGAGTCTCGCCCCACTCCATCCCTCCACCTGGAAAATCCCACTCATCAGGATACGAATCCCCCGGAGCACGACGCAGGATGAGGATGCGATCACGATAGACTATCACAGCAGTGACGATCGGGATAAAGATCTTCATGGTAAAAGTGACTATACAGTGACCGAAAGGCGTGCCGTCTCGCGAAGACGGCGATCCTCGAGCTCCATGAGTATCTCTGAATTTTCAGGCTCTCATCCCGCACGAAGCTTTTGTATCTCGTCTTCGAGTGCATTTTTGCGTGATAGCGTCGCCTCGGTATTGATATTGACGGCATGCTCCGCCATATCGACCAGGACGCTCACCGTGTCATCCTCCACTCGGAGCACTCCGGATCCGACGGCGTATGCGTGCATGCTCTCAGTATCATCCTGAAATACGAGAGCTCCAGGCACGATAGTAGAGGCAAAAGGCTCGTGATGCGGCAATACGGCGATCTGTCCATCCGACACTGGAGCGCGCACCGAGGCGACCTCTCCCTCAAATACGATACGATCGACACTGATGAGACGCAGATACATGCAGTAGGGATTATGAGCTTTCGACCAATGCGCGCAGTTTTGCGCCATGCAGCGAGAGTGCGACAGGGAGATTCGTATGAAGGTCTGGCAGGGCGAGTATCTCATCGAGCGTCATCCAGCGCATATCGACGACTTTGTCGGGCTCGGTGATACGCTCGTGTCATCGCTCTCGTACACGCATCGCATAGAAAAATAAAATCCAGTGCGCGCCGTCCCCGATTTTTTCCTGATATCCCAGCAATGTCGTCTCTGCGATCATGCTCTCCGGGATGCCCGACTCCTCCTCCATCTCCCGAAAAAGCGCGCGCTCGATCGTCTCGCCATACTCCACCACTCCGCCGAGAGGACGCCAGAGTCCGGCATTATCACGCACACCCTCTCACGCCAGATTCATGAGGATCTCGCCACCATGATACATCCAGGAGACGGTGGCGATACCGATATGATCGAGTCAGGGATGCATACTATTTTAGTAATTGATATCGAGTATATTGTATCAAGCTATTTTTCCGCCGCCTCCCCCTCCGCATCGGCGATGACGGCGTCGATGGTTCATTTGTATAAAAAGTGTTTTTCATGAATGTGATCGAGCTCGCCGCGTGCGATCATGGAAAATCCGCGTACGGTATCATCGCGCTGGACGTAGACGCCTGGCATATCCGTAAACTGCTCTGCAACGAAAAACGGCTGCGAGAGAAATCGCTGGATCTTGCGAGCGCGGTCGACAGTGCGCCGGTCCTCATCCGACAGCTCATCCATACCGAGAATAGCGATGATATCCTGCAGCTCGCGATAGCGCTCCAGGATGCGTCGCACGCTCTGTGCGGTCTCGTAGTGTTCGCGTCCGACGATATGCTCGTCGAGGACGGTAGAGGCGGAGTCGAGCGGATCGACCGCGGGATAGATCCCGAGCTCGGCAATAGTCCGGGAAAGCACCACCGTAGAGTCCAGATGCGCAAATGTCGTCGCAGGAGCCGGATCCGTCAGATCGTCCGCCGGGACGTACACCGCCTGCACGGATGTGATGGAGCCGTTTCGGGTGGAGGCGATGCGCTCCTGTAGCGCTCCCATATCGGTAGCGAGCGTCGGCTGATACCCGACCGCGGACGGGATACGACCGAGCAGCGCCGAGACTTCCGCACCCGCCTGGGTAAATCGAAAAATATTATCGATGAAGAGAAGCACATCCCGATGCTCGTGATCACGAAAGTACTCCGCCATCGCGAGTCCCGAGAGCGCGACGCGGGCGCGCGGACCCGGTCATTCATTCATCTGTCCAAATACCATCGCGGTCTTGTCGAGTACGCCGGAGTCTTTCATTTCGTGATAGAGATCATTTCCCTCGCGAGTGCGCTCCCCCACTCCGGCGACGACAGAGTAGCCACCGTGTTCGGAGGCGATATTGTGGATGAGCTCCTGCATGAGCACGGTTTTGCCTACGCCCGCTCCACCGAAAAGTCCGACTTTTCCGCCAGTGAGCATCGGTGCCATGAGATCGATGACTTTGATACCGGTCTCGAAAATCTCCGAAGTCGTGGAAAGCTCGTGAAATTTTGGTGCATCGCGATGGATCGGCAGCGATGCGTCGGCACTGACCGCAGCTCCACCGTCGATGGGATCTCCCAGTACATTGAAAATCCGCCCGAGCACCGCCTCGCCGACCGGTACGCGGATGGGATGACCGGTCGCATGTACGACCATTCATCGTCGCAGTCCGTCCGTGCCGCCCATGGCGATGGTACGCACGATCGAGTCACCCAGCTGCTGTTCGACCTCTAGGACGAGGCGCTCGGTCATTCATTCTACTTCCAGTGCTTCATAGACGCTCGGCAGTCGATCGGAGCCGGAAAAATCGACATCGACGACGACTCCGAGGATCTGGGTGATACGTGCGGACATAGGCAAAAAATCTAAGAAAGTGACTGCTGAGAAAACTCAAACGAAACCGGCTCGCCCGCCTCAATCATCGCGCGATTGGCGAGGCGGTCGGCATGACAGTTTTGGCTGCGGGGTATATGCGTAAATCGGATATGTCCCGACCAGCGCGAGAGCGTCGAAAGTATCTCGGTTTTGATGCGGGAGAGCTCCGGATTTCGCACTCGGTATTTTCCAAGCAGCTGTTTGATGATGAGCTCGCTGTCCATCCGCAGATCGATATCGGTCGCCCCGAGCTCTATCGCCCGACGCACTCCCACCAGAGCGCCCAGATACTCTGCCTGATTGTTTGTCCGTTTGCCCAGATAGTGATAGACGCGGTCGATTTCACGACCCGCGGTATCGACGATATAGACGCCGAGTCCCGCCGGTCCGGGATTTCCGCGAGCGCCGCCATCCGTATAGACGATGAGATGTTTTTCCATAG
The DNA here is from genome assembly GCA_028277205.1 of Candidatus Altimarinota bacterium. Taxonomy (GTDB): domain Bacteria; phylum Patescibacteriota; class Gracilibacteria; order BD1-5; family UBA2023; genus JANQGT01. Next base: position 45,382 of record JANQGT010000032.1, on the reverse strand, counting down.
AGTAGAAATTAAAAGGATTCTCGCTGACTCTCCATCCCCGAAACAATTTCCGATACCTCCTGAGTGATCGACGCCTGGCGCGCTTTGTGGTAGTCGAGGCTCAGAGAGGCGGCTTTTTGTTTGGCGTTGTCCGATGCGCTTTTCATCGCGATCATCCGCGATGCGTGCTCCGCGGATCGTGCCGAGAGTATTACCTCAAAGAGCATCGCATCCAGTGCTATCGGCAGAAACGACTCGACCATCGAGGAGAGATTTGGCTCGATCGTCGCGTCGATCGGCTGTATTTTTTCGGGCGTCCCCGTATCAATCTGGTAAAAAAACTCAGCGAATCGTACACTGTCTATGGGCAAAAATTCGCTTTTTTTCACACGATACTCCATCGTAGAGACGTAGCGGGCAGACAAAATATCGACTCGAAAATCACAAGCGTCCGAAAAACGATCACGCAAAAATCGAGCAATCGGACGAATATCGTCAAAGCTCGGACGCGCCGGTATATCCTCGGAAAAATCGGCGACGATGTTTCCACGATGCTTTTCCACGAAGCGCCTTCCCTTTTTTCCCATCACCGCAAAGTCGTACGTTTCAATTCCGCACCCTTCGATCATGTGACCGAGCGCGCGAAAAATCGCCGCATTATACGCACCGCAAAGTCCCCGATCGCTTGTCACGACGAGGATGAGATGTTTTTTCGTGCTCGTATCCGCATCACTCTGCTGGGGACGGGGTGAATATCGGGTATGCGGCATCGACGGTAAAGACGCCAAAAATCCAAGCGCCTCAAGTAAAAATGGGCGTGCGCCGAGTGCTGCATCCGCCGTCTTTTTCATCTTTACAGTCGAGACGAGCTCGAGCGCCTTTGTGATTTTGCTCGTATTTTTAGCGGAGCGGATACGGGATTTGATCGCTCGGGCATTCGACATTTCAAAAAATTTACGATGATAAAAGAAGCGCGCAGGTCTCATCGATGATCGTGTCCATTTTTGCAGCAGTGTCGTCGGAGAGCGCGCGCTCCCTACCAAGTATTTGAAGCACTTCTCCATCGGCATTCAGCTTTTGATAGAGCATATTTTCAAACTCGGCAATGCGCTCGATCGGTATATCGTCGAGCATATCGCATCATGTCATATAAAACAGTGCGATCTGTTTTTCAAACGGGACGGGCGAATCAATATCCTGCTTCAGGATTTCGGTGAGTCGCCTCCCGTGTTCGAGCGATTTTCGCGTCTCGGGATCCAGATCGGATGAAAACTGGGAAAACGACTGCAGCTCGCGATACTGGGCGAGTACCAGCTTTATACCGCCCGCGACTTTTTTCATGGCTTTGGTTTGCGCCGAGCTGCCCACGCGAGAGACGGAGAGTCCCACGTTTACGGCGGGGCGCACGCCAGAATTGAAGAGTGAAGTCTCAAGAAAAATCTGACCGTCGGTGATGGAAATGACATTCGTCGGGACATACGCCGAGACGTCGCCCGCCTGCGTCTCGATGATAGGCAGTGCCGTCAGAGAGCCGCCGCCCATCTCATCCGAGAGTTTTGCGGCGCGCTCCAGCAGACGCGAGTGCAGATAAAACACATCGCCGGGGTACGCCTCTCGTCCTGGCGGACGCCGCAGCAGCAGCGACATTTCACGGTAGGCGTTCGCGTGTTTCGACAGATCGTCGTACACCACCAGAGCATGCTCTCCTCGCCGCATGAAGTACTCGCCCATAGCGCATCCCGCATACGGTGCGAGCCACCGCATACTGGCAGGAGCGCTCGCCCCCGCCGTCACGATAGTGGTATATTCCATCGCGCCCGATTTTCGCAGGGTCTCGGTCAGGGCGGCGATTTTCGCATCTTTTTGTCCGATGGCGACATAGATGCATCGCACTCCCTCGTGCTTTTGGGCGAGGATCGTGTCGATGGCGATTTGCGTCTTTCCGGTGCCGCGATCACCGATGATGAGCTCGCGCTGTCAGCGTCCGATGGGTATCAGTGCGTCGATTGCTTTGATACCGGTATGCAGCGGCTCATGTACGGATTTTCGATCCATGACTCCGGGAGCCGGTCTTTCAGCCGGAGCGGTTGTTTTCACTGTCAGCGGTTCTCCGGCATCCAGCGCATTTCCCATGGGATCGACGACGCGTCCCAGCAGTGATTCTCAGACCGGTATCTCGAGCATCGTACCGGTACCCGTGGCGATCATCCCCTCCGATATATCCAGAAAACCGGACAATACGACGACACCCACAGTATACTCCTCGAGATTGAGAGCGACTCCCCGGGCACCGCACTCAAACTCGACAATCTCTGAAAACGCAACTCCCGACAGTCCCGAGACTCGCGCGATGCCGTCCGCGACCGAGACGACCGTGCCACTCGTTTTTCGCTCGGGGGCGATCTCGGCGGTGTCGAGGCGGCGCTCGATATCGCGGATGAGATCGGACACGGTATCGACGACTGACATAGATTTTACAGTGAAGAAAGGATATCCCGACGAGCACGCGCAAACGACGCATCCACCATTTCATCTCCGACGAAAATGCGCGCACCGCCCGTGAGTGCGGGATTTTCGCATGCGTCCAGTCGCGCGCATACCGCATCCGTGAGCAGATCCGGAAACGTCTCGCAAAGTTTTTCGATGATCTTTGCTCTGTCGGCGTCGCAGGCATACTCCGCTTTGGCGGGGACAGTCTGGGTGCACGCATCGAGAAAATGCGCAAAAGCACGACGCCCGAGCGCCCCCCGCATCCGACGATACCGACGCAGCAGACGCAGTGCCTCCTGATACTCTGAAAACGTCTGAAATGAATATCTCATATCATCCATGATACGAAAAAAACATGAGAAATCCACCCGGGTGTGTATGCGTACCCCGATAATAGCGTTGTTTTAGATAGTTGTTTTGAGCAGGTTATCTCATGAAAATGCAGTTTGCGAATTCCTCCCCTTTTTCCTCAAAATTTCTCCAGATCCCATAGCTCGGCGCCGCCGTCGAGAGGACGAGCGCACGACCTGCAGGAGTATGCGCGAGCGCAAAATCAACCGCTGTGCGCATACTGTCGGTTTCGATGATATGATGGACATTTGCAGGCAAATGCTGTCGAATCGATCGTCCCGCCTCACCGAATAGTATGACAGTCGACACGTCCAGCGACGCGAGTGCTGCTCATAGCTGAGCATACTGATAGCCGCGATCCTGCCCACCAAGCAACACCGAGCCGATGGGTACGCCTGCCCCATCCTCCGAGTCTGCGATAGCCCGAAGGGACGCGATGGTGCTCTCTGGTGTCGTCGATATGGCATCATCATAGCAGGCAATATCGTCGACAGTACCGATATACTGCAGCCGATGCGGGAGTCCCGGAAAGGATTTGAGAGATGTCTCGATGGTGTCTGTAGAGATCTGCAGATCCTCCATGACCGACAGTAGCGAGGCGATATTTTCATATACGTGTCGCCCGAAAATCCGCATCCCCACACGGTCAAAAAGCGGCTCGGCATCTCGCCACCAAGAGCCGTTTTCATAGCGGTATTTACCGGCATCGCCAAATATCTCGATGTCGGCAGTGCTTTCGATATACCCCTCGCGAATAATCTGCGCACCCGCAAGCTTTTTTCGAGCGTGTGTGAATATCTGCAATTTCGCATCCCGATACGCTATAAACGACCCGTGCCAGTCCAGATGATCGGGATAGATATTTAGCAGGATAGCGTGATCCGCAGCTGGGGCGATATCATACAGCATATAGCTGGACATCTCTATGACGATATGATCGGGCGGATCTGCGGGGTCGTAGGCTGGCAGCGGAGGTGTGCCGATATTTCCGAGCAGGAGGACGCGCCGACCCGCCTCGCGCAGGATATGCGCGGCGAGACTCGCGAGTGTGGACTTTCCTTTCGTACCGGTAATGGCGATGATGCGACCCGGTTTTTTTTCAAAAAAAAGTCTCGCAAGTGATGTAAGACCGGGATGATCCCGGTATTTGCCGAGTCGATGGGGAGGAATACCGGGACTTTTTATGATCAGAGAAAAATCATCAAGATCGTCAAATGCCGATATGCCACCGATAAAATCCACCGATCTGTGAAGACTGTCGGGACGCTCTGTCATGCCGGTATCCAGCACGGTGATATCGTTTCATGATATTTTTTCCCGCACTGTCAAATACTTCAGTGCCGCCCGCCCCTCCCGACCGTAGCCGAGGATGGCGATTTTTTCTTGCTTTTTGGTATCAGGCATTACACTGAGGGAAATATCGCTATCGAAAGTATATGAAAAAATCCGAGCTTGTCAGCTATCTCGATACGTACCTGGATATTCGCGCATTCGATGACGACTCGAGAAATGGCATCCAAATCGAAAATATATCCGATGAGATCACGCATATCGCGACTGCGACGGACGCCTCTACTTTTACGGTAGAGCTGGCTCGCGCGGCGGGAGCGCACATGCTCATAGTCCATCACGGGGTCTACTGGGGTCGCGAGCAGCCCCTGACAGGCACGCACTACGCTCTGGCTCGTGCATTTCTGGATGGTGATCTCGCGCTCTACGCGTGCCATCTGCCACTCGATGCGCATCCCGATATTGGCAACAATGTCGTGCTTATGCGCACGCTTTGCGAGGTGCTGGGATTTTCGGGTGTCGTACTGGAGCCATTTTGAGAGTATCATGGACAGATGATCGGATTCGCTGCTCGACTTCCCGCTCCTGTTTCTATGGCAAATTTTCAGGGGGCGTGCCAAAAAATCGGACTCACGGATGAGTTGTATAATTTTTCATGAAAAACGCACATAGCAAGTATCGCATGTATGACAGGTGGAGCCGCACGAATTTTTTCTGAAGCATATGATTCAAACTATGATATTTTCATAACTGGCGAGGGTGTACATCATGAGCGCCTCGCCGCCGCCGAGCTGGGACAGTCCATGTTTCTCGGCGGACACTACGAGACAGAGACATTTGGAGTGCGCGCACTCGGCGATCATCTCGCTTGAAAATTTGGCATCCAGCACACTTTCATCGATAAAAAATACCGGTAATGTTTACTGCGCGCTACGACACATTTCGGATCCTGCCGATCCAGTACGACCCCGCGACACGCACTGCCCGGTGTTTGTATGCATTTGACGGGGCGCTTTCATTTACGGAGACGATAGAGTTTTGTCGAAGTGATCAAATCGACATTCGCGAAAATCACCTCTCTGCAACCGAAATACGCGCGCTGCTCTTTCCCCTGTCCATCGCTCTCGGCATCAGCTACTACAAGCTATCACCGACCCCCCGCATCATCTGCGAATGAGGAGTACTTACGCTGGAGGATGCCCGGTTTTGGGATACATTTTACCGGCTTGGACTTTCGGAGTTTTGCTACAAAAATGACATTCACCCGGACAATATCGCAAAATTTTCAAGTAGCAAAGACGCAACCCGGTATGACTGTGTCGCTATCCCGGTTTCCGAGCGCGTACTGGTACCCGTCGGCGGCGGCAAAGATAGTGCCGTAACAGTGGAGATCGTGCGCGATACCGGTATTCCGTTTGATGCGTTTTCGTTTTGAGTAGAGTACTATCCGGCACACAGACGATTTGTCGAGGCGGCAAATATATCCCACCGATTCGTTCGGCGCACCATGGACCCGCAGCTAAAAACGCTCAAAAACGCCGAGGGATATTACGACGGACACGTGCCAATTACCGGTATGATTCACTTCGTCGCGCTCGTGCTGGCGGCACTGGACGGATATCGCCTCGTCGCATTTTCAAATGAATCAAGCGCCGACGAGGGAAATCTACAATGGAGCGGTATCACGGTCAATCATCAGTATAGCAAATCCCGCGAGTTCGAGCTTGATTTTCGCGAGTATATCGCCCGATCGATAGGGAGCGGAGTCGAGATTTTCAGTATGCTCTCGGGACTGCATGAGATCGCCATCGCAAAAATATTTTCAAAATTTCCGCAGTATCATCGCGCATTTTCGAGCTGCAACAGCAATTTTTCGATGAAGCAGCGATGATCCGACGATGAGCCAAAATGGTGTGGCGCGTGTCCGAAGTGCGCATTTGTCTATCTGCTCATGGCGGCGTTTTTGTCGTACGATGAGCTCATGGCGATTTTCGGAGACGACTATTTCACCCATGAATCACTGACAGAGCAGTATCACGCACTCCTCTGAATCGCCGAACACAAGCCATTTGAATGCGTCGGTACGATCAAAGAATCAACGCTCGCATGCATGCTCGCACTCGAAAACTATTCACATGCGATCAAAAAAGCTGAACTCTCAAAGCTCCCGGATATCCTCCTCACATTTCGAGATACCGTCCTACCAACACTCTCATCCCACCAAAGAGCCATGCTGCAAAAGGAGCTCCTGTGTATGCGTGAAGATAATCATAGTATACCTGACATATTTCGTCAATCCACTGTATTTTGACTTTTATAGAGAAAACCGATAATGAAAGTGATCCTCCGAAAAGCGCCTTGCTTCTTCTTTGGGAGGTCACGTTCTTTATGTGGTTCTTTCTCACTTTTTCACTTTTTTCCTATGCGCGCATCATTTCGCTCGGCTCTCGCGGGGCTGTCGGGACTCGCGATCGTCGCATCCACGCTCGTCGTGCCGACGGCAATGGCTGTGAATATCGCCGTCACGGATAGCGGCGACGATCGTACCACCATCACTGTCGAGCTTCCGGCAGGGGTCGATCTCGCGACATCCGACAGTGTCACGCTCGTACTTCGCGATGCTACCGGTGCTGTAGTCGATCTCTCGGGAAACAATGTCGATACATTTGACATCGGCTCAAATACACAAACACTCTCTGACTCAAATCCCTCGGACGGTATCATGATCGTCTCGTCTGTCACGGGAGATCCGGCGGATGGGGATGATATCAGCCTCACGTTCAACTCGGCACTCGCTGACAATACCGCCTATGTATTCAGCTATTCGGACAGCCAGGGAAATACCGGAGCCGCGATGATAAACTATGGCACGGCAAGCCAGGTCATCGTCACGGCTACCGTCGTACCGACCCTCGCTATGAATATCTCGACGACAAACGCCGACCTCGGTACGCTCTCGTCATCGGCAGTCGTCGACAGTACCGGCGGATCGACGGTCACGATCACTACGAATGCCGTCGGCGGGTACAGCCTCAGTGCTTCTGCCGCCAGCTCGGATGCCACAGACATGCCGCTCGCATCGCGAAATGCGCTCGGGACTCCCGGGACTCCCGGATTCGGACTCTATGTCAGCGCGGTATCTACAGGCTCGGCTGCTGCAGGATTTGACGGTACGACTGCATCGACAGCAGTCTCCGGATCAGCTCAGGAAATCGCATCGCATAATGCTCCTGTAGACAGTGCGACCGTCGACGTGAAATACTCCGGAGGTATCTCTGCGACGACACCCGCAGGATCCTACAATATGACGACCACTTATACGATTTCAGGATCATTTTAGAGACAGTCAGAAAACTCTCACTGTAAAAAACAGCCCTCTTGCGAGGGTTGTTTTCGTCTTTCTCGTCGCGCATTTATTCTGCTCATTTTGCCGCGCGTTCCAGTTTTTCCGTCTGATCGGCGATAGCGAGGGCTTCGATGATGGGTCAGAGTCTCCCTGCCATGATACCCGGAATATTTGAAAAATTTTGTCCGATACGGTGATCCGTCACGCGATCCTGCGGAAAATTGTACGTGCGAATTTTCTCGCTGCGATCACCCGTCCCCACCTGAGCCAGACGCGACGCTCCGAGCTCGCGATCGCGCTTTTCCTGCTCCATGGCGTATACGCGCGACTTCAGGATGAGAAGCGCCTTTTGCTTGTTTTGCAGCTGACTGCGCCCATCCTGACACTCGACGACGACGCCCGTCGGCGTATGCACCATTCGCACGGCGGAGTTGGTTTTATTGACATGCTGACCGCCCGCTCCGCTCGCGCGCGCGACGGTGATCTCCAGATCTTCCTCACGGATATCCACCTCTACATCCTCGACTTCGGGGAGGACGGCGACGGTGATGGTGCTCGTGTGCACACGACCTTTGCTCTCGGTCTCGGGAATGCGCTGGACGCGATGCGTACCCGCCTCGTACTTTAGGTGCGAGTAGGCACCCATACCCGATATTTTGAAAATAACTTCTTTATACCCTCATGACTCGCTCTCGTGAGAGTCGAGCATCTCGACGGAAAAATCATTTTCCTCCGCGTAAATCGTATAGGCACGGGACAGCTCCGCCGCAAAGAGAGACGCCTCCTCTCCTCCTGCGCCCGCTCGGATTTCCATGATGATGTTTTTATCGTCATTCTCATCTTTTGGGAGCAGAGCGATCTTCAGCGCTTCTTCGAGCTCGGTGATGCGAGCACGCGCTGACTCCAGCTCTTCGCGAGCCATGGCGATGATCTCGGTGTCCGACTCGGTCTCTATGAGAGCCTTATCTTCGTCGACGGTTTCATGCAGACGTCTATACTCCACGTACAGTCCGACGATCTCATCGAGGCGTTTTTTTCGACGCATGAGATCCCGCAGGCGAGGAGGATCGGAGTATATTTCCGAGTCGTTGAGTTTGTGCTCGCACTCTGCGAGCTCTTCGATGAGAGAATCAAGTTCGAATTTCATATCACGAAATGACAAAAACACTACGGTACCACGACCGAGTCGAGCACGCGGACGATGATCTCCTCGATCGAAATCTCATCCGCGATCGCATCAAATGACCGATGGATACGATGGCGCAGGATTTCGGGAGCGAGCTCTTTGATATCCTCGGGGATGACGTAGTCCCGTCCCTCCAGAAATGCGAGCGCCCGAGCGCCTGATAGAAATGCGATGCCCGCTCGGGGAGACGCGCCGAGACGGATGAGCGATGCCACTCTCATGCCGGCATCTCCCTGTCCTCGCGTGGCAAAGACAATGTCCGCGACGTACTCTCTGATGGAGTCGTGAATATAGATATGTTCGCGCAAAAATCGCTGCATATCCAAGAGCGTCTGTCGATCGAGTACGCGCTCCACACTCGGAAAGTCCGAATCCCCCTCCGACATGATGGCGATTTCTTCTTCGCGAGTGGGATAGCCGACGAGCGTTTTGAAAAGAAAGCGATCCTGCTGCGCCTCCGGGAGGGCGTAGGTCCCATCCTGCTCGACGGGATTTTGCGTAGCGAGCACCATAAACGGATCCGAGAGTGAAAACGTCTCGTCCGCGATCGTCACCCTTCGCTCCTGCATCGCCTCCAAAAGCGCCGACTGCACTTTTGCGGGTGCGCGATTTATCTCGTCCGCCAAAAGAAAATTGGTAAATATCGGTCCCTTTTTCGTGAAAAATTCACTCTTTGCCTGGTGGTATATCTGTCCTCCGATGATATCGGACGGCAGCAGATCGGGCGTAAACGACACGCGGGAAAAATCGAGATCCATCGTGCGTGCGACTGTCGAGAGCGCCAGAGTCTTTCCGAGACCGGGCACCCCCTCTAGGAGGATGTGTCAGCGTGCGAGAATGGCGATGAGGATACTGCGGATGAGCAGGTGCTGTCCCACGACGACGCGCGCGATTTCGCGTCGTACATGATCCATGGACTGTCGATACGCCTCGATGCGTTCGATGATTTCGGGGTCTTTTTCTCGCATGGTGGTCGACTATTATCGGATAAAGTCTCAAATGCGCTCACGCGTCGCATCATCGAGATCCTGCGCGCCCTCCGCATATCGCTGGCGCTCGATAGAGGCAAAAATCTCGGCAAGCATTGTACGGCTTTCCGGCGAGGTTTCAAGCGCAAGAATCTCACGAAATGAAAGCATGGAGACGTCTCGGGCGTATCGAGTCGAGAGCGCTCGGATAAATTCATCCTTTGTGGTGATCGGATCCAGAGGAGATCGGGACGGGAAAATCAGCTCTGTAGAGACGATAGTGGGTCGATTCACATTTCGCTTTCCGAGTGTCGCAAGAAGCAAAGCAAACAAAACAACAAGCAATCACCCAAGCACTGCAGAGATCGTGACAATCCAGGGAAACGCTCAAACATTTGGAGTGTGTGCGATCCGGTCTGCATGCATCGATTGAGTGCTTTCGCGCTGCAGCAGATCGGACTGATCTACGACTGTGATCGTGATGACATTACTGATACCAAAGCGTCCTGCATGCTCTGCCATCGCCGGACCGAGCTCGTAGACGCCCGGATTTGAGGCGAGTAGGACGTATTCGTGGATAGTACGGCGGATCGACGTCCCCGAAAGAAACTGAAAAGTCGACTCCTGATGACGCCGAAGAAATTCAAATGCATCAATGCCTGGTATGTCCACCGATCAAAATTGCCCAAGCTCTGCACTGCTACTATCCTGCCGGATGGTGACTCGCACGAAAAATCTTTCTCCCAATACCACCTCCGATGCGCTGGACGAGAGCTCGACATCGAATGTTTCTTCGTATTCTTCGGTGGTATTTTGTGCGTGTGTAGAGCGCATTTCGATCAATACACCGCCCATCGCGATCACTGCGCACACTGCTGTTATTGCCATACGTCGCATTCGTAGCGAGTCTATAAGGTACACTAATGAACGCCCAAAACGTACGCAGGCGGAAAATTTCGCCAAGTCTTCGAGAGGCGTCGAAGCGGAAGACCCTCATAGTATTTCGGTACCACATTCGGCATGTAGGTCAGCATGCGAAATTTTGTTGCTTGATTGGTGTATTTTCGAAGAGCGCTCACGATGCATCGCATCTCGTCTGGGGGAATCGATGGCGTCGGCAGTCCGCTGATGATCGCGTCTATCGGTGTCTCGGCATATCCATGCTGCTCTAAAATCAACTCCAGATCTCAGGCAGATCCCTCGACGACGAGAACCCTCGGATCATGCGCATACTTACTTCGCAGGCGCTTTGCATACTCGGGATCGAGCTCTATCATGAGCCACGTCCCATCCTGTGAAAATCGCTCCAACATCTGATCGCAGAAATTTCCGATACCGGGTCAGAGCTCTACGATACATGTCGCGTTGTCGACATCGATACCCTCAAACATTTTTTCTCCGAATGCCCGCGAGCTGGGGACCAGCGACGATACGCGCCGCGGATGCCGGAAAAATCGCACGGCAAAACGACAGGTATCCGAGACACGATCAAAAAATGTCATCGCACTTCTCTGCTTCATACGTCGATATTTAGAGACTCTGAACGAAATCCCGCTCGTGTTTTGGCTCAGTCGCTGCTTCTTTTTCATCCTCAAATCTCTCGCGCGAAGTATCGACGACCGGCATGATCTTCGCTTCCTCGGTGCGCAGTTCGCTTCAGGATTCTTCGCGATCGTCCTCGGTATCGAAATACTCGCCGATATTGCGATTGTTTTCAAAATACTGCAGTGTCGGGATGAGACGACCGATGATGACATTTTCTTTCAGACCGGTGAGACGATCGACTTTTCGCGCCGTTGAGGCTTCGACGAGGATACGCACCGTCTCCTGAAACGACGCCGAGGAAAGCCACGAATCCGTAAACAACGAGATCTTTGTGATACCGAGCAGGAGTCTCGTCCCGATTGCTTGCTTGCCTCATTCGCGCACGGTCTTGTCGTTTTCGGATTTGAATGCGATGATATCCACGATATCTCCCGGGAAAAACGCGGTATCGCCGGAGCTTGTTATTTTTACCTTTGAAAACATTTGCCGGACGATGAGCTCGATGTGCTTCGAGTTGACGGTCTGCCCCTGCGACGCGTAGATCGCCTTGATTTCGTTGACGATATACGCCTTTGTCGCGAGGGGTCAGGAGAGCTCCATGAGCTCCTGGAGATTGATATGTCCCTCGGTGATTTTCTCGCCTTGTTCCACGACTTCTCCCTCGGATTTCAGGAGTGTGCGCCCGGCATTTGTCGTATAGGTAAATTCTTCGGGTACTGCGTCCTTGATGACGATGACACCACCGGAGATTTTCTCCACGATACCCTCGTGTGTCGCGGTGAGTCTGGATTTTGTCTGGGAGGATTTTGCCAGTACGGCTTTTTCCCGGATATGATCGCCCTTCTTTACCGTCGCGGAAAATGAGTCGTCCGGGAGATAGTATTCGCGTTGCTGTTGCTCGTGCGCCCGGATGGTGATATGCACGTCCTGACCCTCATAGCGGATCTCTGTGACAGTCGCATCCACATCGGCGATGATCGCCTGATATTTCGGAGCGCGCGCCTCAAAGAGTTCTTCGACGCGAGTAAGACCCTGGGTGATATCTCCTCCCTCTTTCGCGACACCTCCAGAGTGAAATGTCCGCATCGTAAGCTGCGTCCCCGGCTCTCCGATAGACTGCGCTGCGACGATACCCACGGGCGTTCCGAGAGTTGACGGCTCATTGTGCCCGAGATCGAGTCCATAGCACTTTTGGCAGACGCCGTTTTCGGTCTCGCAGGTGAGGATACTGTAGATATCCACGCTCTCCACTGCTCGCGACTCAAACGTCTCGATGAGCGGACGGGTGATCATAGTACCCTTGGTAGCGAGTGTCTCGCCATCCGCCACGACGTCGTTTGCGAGGACTTTTCCGTAGACTTTTTGTTCAAATGATTCATTGAAATCCGTTTGCACCGTCGCACGATAAACGGTCTGAAATTCCTTTGTTCCGCAGTCCGCTTCGCGGATGAGGATGTTTTGCGAAGCGTCGACGAGACGACGGGTCAGGTATCCGGATTGTGCCGTTTTGAGAGCGGTGTCCGCCTTTCCCTTTCGCCCTCCGTGCGTAGAGATAAAATATTCGAGCGTCGAGAGTCCCTCGCTAAAATTTGATTTGATGGGAAGCTCGATGGTTTTCCCGGTCGGAGATGCCACCAGTCCGACCATACCACAGAGCTGGGTGATGTTTCCCCAGTTTCCCCGGGATCCGGAGTCGACCATTTGAAAGATCGGATTTTTAAAAGAAAATTCCTCTTTCATGTCTTTCTCCACGACTTTTTTTATCTGGCTCCAGACATCGACGGACTGCGCGTAGCGCTCTCCCTCGGTCAGGTATCCGTGCCAGTAGCGCTTTTGGATAAATTTGATTTTTTCCTCTCCCTCGCCGATGAGCGCGGATTTCGTAGCGGGGATGCGCATGTCTCCCTTTGAGACGGTGAGACCGGAGATCCCCGCATAGTGAAATCCGAGATTTTTGATCCGGTCGGAAAAATACGCCGTCCCCTCGCTTCAGAGAAATGAAAAGCTCTTTGCAAGAAGCGCTTTGAGCGCCTTTTTATTCATGGTTTCATTTACGTATCCGAGCTCTTTCGGCACGATTTCATTAAAGAGCATGCGACCATAGGTCGTATGAATGATCTCGGTACCGACCCGAGCCCGAATCGGCGTATGAAAAGTAACGATCCCATTTTCAAATGCATGCGCCGCATCATGGATATCCGCATAGACGTACTCCGGATCGCCCTCGTACATATAGGTCAGGTAGTAGCAGCCGAGGATCATGTCTTTCTCCGGAGCGACGATGGGTTCGCCGTTGGAGGGGTTGAGCATGTTTTTCGATGTCACCATGAGCTCGCGCGCCTCAGCCTGCGCCTCGAGTGTGAGCGGCAGATGCACCGCCATCTGGTCTCCGTCAAAGTCCGCATTGAACGCGGTACAACAAAGCGGATGGAGTTGGATAGCTTTTCCCTCGATGAGCTTCGGTTTGAATGCCTGGATACCGAGTCGGTGGAGCGTCGGTGCACGATTGAGGAGGACGTATTTATTTCGGATGACCGCCTCCAGCGCATCCCACACCTCTTTCCCCGCCTCTTCGATCACTTTATCCGCTTGCTTGACAGAAAACGCATGTTCGCGTTCGATGAGCTCACCGATGATAAACGGCTTGAAGAGAATGAGGGCGAGTGTCTTCGGGAGTCCGCATTCGTTCATTTTGAGTCGGGGACCGACGACGATGACGGAGCGTCCGGAGTAGTCGACGCGCTTTCCCAGGAGATTTTGCCGAAATCGCCCCTGCTTCCCCTTGAGGATATCCGCGAGCGATTTGAGCTTTTTCTTTGTCGCGGTGGTGTAGCCGGGACGATTTGATCGTACATCGCCATTCAGGAGGATGTCCACAGACTCCTGGAGCATTCGCTTTTCATTTTTGAGGATCACCTCGGGAGCACCGAGCTCCGTGAGCTTTCGCAGGCGATTGTTTCGATTGATGACTCGGCGATAGAGATCATTGAGATCGCTCGAGGCGTAGCGTCCGCCATCGAGCTGGATCATCGGTCGCAGATCCGGCGGGATGACCTGGAGCGCTTCGAGGATGAAATTTTCAGGTCGCTGACCGGATTTATACAGATTCGATGCGAGCTTTAGGCGCTGGAGGATTTTCTTTTGCTTTGACTTTGGTGCGCTCTTGAGCTCTTCCTGATTTTTTCGGATGAAATCCTCCAGATCGATACGCGAAAGCAGCGTACGAATATGCTCGGCTCCGGTCCCTCCCTTGAAGACATGGGGAAATTTTTCATACAAGAGCCGATAGTCGAGCTCTCCGACGACCACTGCCGGATCAATGGTTTTCAAAAGATCTTTGAGCTTTGCGTACTCATCCTCGAGTGCGTCGAGCTGACCCGTAAGCGCTGCCTCCATTTCATTGTACGCGCGCTTTGAGATTTCTTTCGCCTCCAGCTGGAGACGGGCGTCTCCCATATTTTGCTGGATGGTTTTTTGCAGCTCGACCTTTTGGGATTTATACGCGTGTTCGAGCTCGCGCATTGCTTCCTCACGCTTTTCTTCGTCGACCTCGGTGATGATATACGATGCGAAATAGACGACTTGCTCGAGTTTTTTTATGGAAATATCCAAAAGCAGTCCGATCCGCGAGGGGACTGATTTCAGATACCAGATATGCACGACCGGAGCCGCGAGCTCGATGTGTCCGGTACGCTGACGACGAACCTGTGCGGTCGTCACCTCGACACCACAGCGTTCGCACACGACGCCTTTGTATCGGATGCGCTTGTACTTTCCGCAGGCGCACTCGTAGTTTTTTCTCGGACCGAATATCTGCTCGCAAAAAAGTCCGCCGCGCTCGGGACGCTGAGTGCGGTAGTTGATCGTCTCAGAGATGAGTACTTCACCGTAGGAGAGAGCACGCACCTCTTCTTTCGAGGAGAGACCGAGCGCGATTCCCGTGAGATTGTTGAGGTTTTTTCCCTCGGTGATATCTTTTTTTCCGGCATGTTTTCCGATCTGCGAATAGTCGGTGATTTTGTCATTCAGCAGCTGATCGATACTTGGCGTATTTTGCGTAGTCATAGGAAAAAATGAGAAAATATACAAGAGGGGTGCTATTTCTTATTCGTCACCTTCCACCTGCGCTGCCGGCGAGGTATCTACACGGGCATCACTTCAGAGATTTTCCGTTTCGAGATCAAATTGTCCTTCGAGCTTTTCGAGGATCTCGTAGCGCTCCAGCATTGCTTGTTCGAGGATTTCGAGCTCATGAATATCCAAAAGTTCGACCTTGAGATTGAGCGCCTGCAGCTCCCGCAGGAGGACATTGAATGATTCGGGAATATTCGGACGCCTGATCGCAGATCGTTTGACGATGGCTTCGTAGGACTGGATACGTCCGTTGATATCGTCCGATTTGATCGTGAGCATCTCTTGGAGGATATTCGCGGATCCGTATCCCTCCAGCGCCCAGACTTCCATTTCTCCGAGTCGCTGTCCTCCGTTTTGCGCCTTTCCTCAGAGGGGTTGCTGCGTCACCATAGAGTAGGGACCGACCGCGCGAGCGTGGATTTTATCCTCGACGAGGTGATGGAGTTTCAGCATATATTTCACGCCGACCATCGTACGCTCCTTGAATGCTTCACCGGTTTTTCCGTCGTACAGCTGGACTTTTCCGTCCTCGTCCATACCGCAGTGCGCCATGAGTCGAGTGATTTCGTCGGTGTGAATACCATTGAGGATGGGCGTTGCGATCTTGATACCGAGGGCATGGGCGACCGCTCCGAGATGCGTCTCCAGGATCTGTCCGATATTCATACGGGAGATGACACCCAGCGGATTGAGAATAATATCCACCGGCGTACCGTCCGCCATGAAAGGCATATCCTCCGGTGCCACGATACGCGCGACGATTCCTTTGTTTCCGTGGCGCCCCGCCATTTTGTCTCCGACTTCGATTTTGCGGGTTTGTGCGACGTAGACCTTGACTTGTTTGAAAACGCCGGTCGGGAGATTATCACCGTTTTCACGTTTGAGGACATGGATCTGGATGACCTTTCCACCTGATCCCGATGGGAGCACGAGCGAGGAGTCTTTGACATCTTTCGATTTATCTCCGAATATCGCACGCAACAGCCGCTCCTCCGGAGACAGCTCGATCTCTCCTTTCGGCGTTACTTTTCCGACGAGGATATCTCATCCTTCGACATAGGCGCCGATTCGCACGATTCCTTCCTCGTCGAGATCTTTCAGCTTTGCGGCACTGACATTCGGGATATCGTAGGTTGTTTCTTCGGGTCCGAGCTTGGTCTCTCGTACGTCGAGGATATACTCGTTTATATGTACGGAGGTATAGACATCCTGCTCTACCAGACGCGAGCTGATGATGATGGCATCCTCGTAGTTATACCCTTCCCATGACATGAATGCCACACGCAAATTCTTTCCGAGGGCGAGCTCGCCGTTTTCGATGGATTGACCGTCTGCGAGCACCTGTCCCGCCGTTACTGTGTCTCCGGTGGAAACACGCGGCTTTTGATGGATGATCATATCATGGTTTGATCGCTCAAATGTTTTGAGCTCGTACAGCGCCTTTTTTCCGGAGGCATAGAGGATGGAAATATGCTTTGCGTCGACGCCGATGATTTCTCCGCTTTCCTCCGCCTTGATCACGTATCCCGATCCCTCGCCGATGATACGCTCCATCCCCGTACCGACGACGGGCGCATCCGCCTGCAGCAGAGGAACCGCCTGGCGCATCATGTTTGTACCCATCTCGGCGCGTGTGGCGTGATCGTGCTCTAGAAATGGAATGAGCGCCGTCGTTTCGGACATTATTTGCTTTGGAGAGACGTCAATGTGAGTGATCTCTCCGACGTAGGCGATGATCGGCTCAGAGTTTTTTCGCACGCCGATACGGGTCGTAGTAAAATTATCGTGTTCGTCGGTCTCGGTATTTGCCTCCGCGATGACGAGGAATCGCTCGCGAAACGCATCGAAGTACTCATATTCATTCGTGAGGTATCCGCGCACCGTGATCTCTGGAGTGCTGCTTTTTTTCTGGATTTCTTTCGCGTCTTTTTGGGTGATGTACGCCTTATCCTCTACGAGGATGCTTCCATCATCTCCCATGATATTTCCGAGGGCGATGCGATTGACTGCGGACGCTCCGTCGTTTGGCGTCGTATGGGCGATCTTTCGATACGGCGTTTTGATAAATCCGTATGTATCGATTTTCGCATAGGTCGCCAGATGGAGGACGAGACCGATATTCGGTCACTCCGGCGTAGCGATGGGACAGATGCGTCCGTACTGCGTAGGGTGTACATCGCGCACTTCAAAGCTCGCGCGCTCTCGTGTCAGTCCTCCCGGCCCCATGGCGGTCAGGCGTCGCTTGTGAGCGATCTCCGAGACGGGATTCGACTGATCCATGAATTGCGACAGCTGGCTCGTCCCGAAAAATTCTCGCAGTACGGCGATGATAGGTCGCGAATTTATAAACGATCCGGGAGTGGCGTCTGCGAGCTCCACGACGGTCATACGGTCTTTTGCGATTTTTTCCATGCGGGCGAGTCCGACTTTGATTTTGTCGTATACGAGCTCGCCGACCGAGCGGATGCGACGATTTTCCAGATGATCGATATCATCCCACATGTACCCCTCATAGCCCTCCATGAGCGAGAGCAGGTATCGGAGTCCGGCGGCTATATCCTCCTTTGTAAAAAACATGGCGGTCTCAGTGTCGCTCTCGCGTTCGAGCTTTCGATCCATTTTCATGCGCGCCACGGATCCGAGCTCAAATTTTTTGGTATCGAAAAACGTCGTCTCAAAAAGGTCTGCGACTCGTTCTTCTGTCCCCAGATCGCCGGGACGCAGGAGTTTGTAGATAGTATACAGCGCGTCGATGCGGGTTTTCGCGCGATCCTTTTCGAGCGTGGGAGCGATATACTTCGACAGGAAATCCTTGTTATCCTTGAAGAGTGCGACGATATCCGAATCGGTCTCGTAGCCGTACGCCCGCAGGAGCGTCGTCACGGGAATTTTTCGCTTTTTATCGATTTTGACATTGATAGACCCTTTTCGATCGATCTCGATCTCGAGCCAGCTTCCGCGCTGGGGGATCATCTTCATCGCGAAGTATCCCGGAATCTTTTGATCCGGTGTGAAAAACAGTCCGGTCGATCGGATGATCTGATTGACTATGACGCGCTCGACGCCATTGACGATAAATGTTCCGCGTTCGGTCATGAGCGGAATTCCTCCCATGTAGACATCCTGCTCTTTGATCTCGCCGGTCTCTTTATTGAGCATTTCGAGCCGGATTTTGAAAGGAGCTTCGTAGTTGAGATTTTTGCGTTTGCAGTCCAAAATGTCAAATTTCGGCTCCTCGATCAAAAGCGACTGAAAAGCGATATCGATCTTTTCTCCCGAAAAGTCGTGAATGGGAAACGTCTCCTCAAACGCCTGCTGCAGACGACGATCCAGAAAGTCTCGATACGAGTCGCGCTGCACCTCGATGAGATCGGGCGTCTGGAGGATGGATGTATCATCCGTGAAAAAATACCGTCATTCAACGGCATACAGCGCCCCTATCTCCGCAGGGACGGGGACTTTTTGCACCGGTACGGTGGACATGAAGCGAAAAGATAATGACAACGATCGCGAGTAGTCCGCGAAAATCGAGTATGACCATACGCCGAACACCCACATCGAAACACAATCGCATCCGGCGCGAATGACAGAAGTATAAAAAACTCTTCTGAAAATGCAAATCTTTTTTGGAAAATTTTCATACAAAAATCAAATCCGCGGTTTTGAAATTTGCAGACCGTCAAGATTTCTCGGCTAGTACTCGCACTGTCCCAGCCCTTGCGCTTGGCTGTCGCAGGCTTTTCGCGATGTCGGGACAGCCTCCTGTATCTCCTGCTCGATCTCGATGAGTATCGCGTGGATCTCGGCGAGCTCCGAGATATTTTCAGAAACAGTCGCATCAGACTGCGATAAGAGTGTCGCGAGCGTATGATAGTCCTCGACGATACGGACATTATACTCTTCCTCACGACGCAGCGCCTCGGCGAGCTTTAGATAGCGCTCCGTGTTTTCCGGGTCCTCCAGCGCGTCCTCCCACCGGAAATATTGATTTTTTATCACGTCGAGCGTGCTCGTGATCTTTCGTCCGATATTTCGCAGCTGCGCGCCGATTCCGAGTGCTTCGGGAGCGCTCTCGCTTCGTGCGGATTTTTGCACGGCGAGCTCGGCGCTTCCGCCGATACTGACTCCCTCCTCGGTCAGAGAGATCGACAGACGAAGCTCGTGATTGCTCTTTGCCTTTACGAGTTCGTCCGCATTATTGAGCATCGCCCATGCCGCTTCCCAGTCGTCGATTGCTTTTCCGATCTCACCGCCGAGCTCGCCGATACGATCGATCGCCTCACTGATACGCTCGAAAAAATCACTCTCCGCTCGACAGAGATTTTGCGTGTCGATCGAGTATCCCGCCAGCATCCCCGATACAAACTCCTGATCTGACCCTACCAGCAGCAGCTCGCTGGGAGTCTCGTCGGGCAGGTCATTTATGACGACGGCGCGAAAAAAATTGTGAATAGTAATATGATTTTTCAGGAGTTTTTGGACGACATCCGAGAGTGAGGTCTCGGGATCAAGTCCTTCGATTTCATTGTCTCAAAGCGGAGCATCTTCGCGGCATCGCGCGTAGATATATCCGAGCGTTGCATGAATGTCTTCTTGCTGTCTCGTGAGCAGTCGATTGTCCCGTCGCACGAATTTCGGGATCTCGCTGTCGAGGATGAGATCGAGGTAAAATCGAGCGCTCGTATCAAAATTGAGAAAGCTCAATATGGAATTCACCCCAGAGACGAGCTCGGATCGAAATTTTGAATATTGCTTTGTGATGCTATTGTCCGCACTTTCAAATCAGAGATCCTGTTCGCATCCGGCACCCGCCCTATTCGCAGCGGCTCTCACGACTGCGAGCGTCGATCGCAGATTGTCTATATACTCTGAAATAATTTCCGGCGGCTCGCTTGCTTGTGTACAGGCGCGACTCCCTCCATCCGCAGTTTCGGCAAAATCTTCGCTCGAAGAAGTCGGCGCAGGCGAAGCGGGAATACCGGACTGCGCAAAGGCACCGACCGGTACCGCAAAAAATGCGAGACAAAACACGAGAATGCTAGCGAGTGTTTGGGATTTCATTGACTCATTTTATGACGCCGATCATCTGCCGGATACTTGCGGCGAGGGTGCTCATATTCGTAGCAAACTGCTGGAGATCGCCCGAAAAATGCTGATAGTATTCGTCTTTCATTTTTTCGCTTTCGATCTCGGGATATGCCTCATGCTGAGTTCATCCGGGCTTGCAGCGTTCGTTTCGGATCTTGTTTTCGCGCTCGGTCGTCCCCTCATACAGGAGCGTCAGCTCGTAGTCGACGCACGGATTCGAGAGCATATTTTGTCGAGAGTACTCCAGTCCATACATGCGAAATGTCCGCTCGAACGTCGCCTCAAATGCGTCCGAAGCCTCCCGAGCATTCTCTTCGGACTCGTCCTGTCATGCCTCCAGATTGAGGATCGGCGGTGTCTTTCGGCTGACGACAACACCGATATGCACCATCGACGGTAGATCGAGATCTTTCAGCGACAGCTCAAAAAAGTTGTTTGTCATTCGTGCTTGCGCAAAGCTCGTAGGCGCATACTCATTGAGGATTTCCAGAGTATGATCGACGATGCCCTCGATGGAGTCGTCTGCACCCCCATAGTCCAAAAGCATCTGATCGTACATGACAAACTCGATCTCGATGCAAAAAATCTGACTGCCACTGCAGGGAAAGGAATCGTCGCCCCCTGTGGGAAATCACCCAAACTCCGATCCCTCGGATCATCGGCGCTCTACCGTGGCGACACCGTCAAAACCACCCGAGTCGGATGTCGGATCAAAAATATTTCAGGAGTCAAGTACGCCAATATCATATGCTCCCTCGGGCGCGCAGGATACCGTATCATCGACCACCGCATCCGACAGAGAGACTCCCTCGTAGCGCGTCTCCGCGTCACGACTAAAGATTCCCTCTATCTCATTATCCTCTCCATCAAAAAACTCTCCGATATCGAGGATGCTGCCGAGATGGAGGGCATTTGCATTCGAGATGCCGTCATACTCCGGAGCATCGGAAAACAAAACGGCATTGATTTTTTCGAGATCGTCGATGAGATCATAGCCGGAGTTTTCGATATCTCCATCGGTAAAAAGTCCGATCGTCCCAAACATTTCGATACCCCGGCGCTCGGCGCGCGCATCCTCTATGAGAGCGTCGATATATTTTCGGATGCGATTCAGCATATCTTCGCCAAACACCTCCGTATTGAATCCATCGAGCGCTTCGGAGCGCAGGCGCAGGAGGATCGGCTTTAGACGATTGTCCGCGATCGCCTCGATTTCCGTCACGGTATAGTCTTGTTCGATGAGACAAAAAATCTGCTCTCCCCGATAGTCGCGACAGGCACGTCCGACCAGCGTGTTGATTTTTGCACCGCTTCACTCGAGGCGTCGGATGATGAGACGATTTTCGAGGGCGGGCAGTCCGATATCGATCGTGCGATACAGATCAAATCCGAGCTCCTCGCCAACGTATCCTCGGGCACCGTCCAGCGGAAAAAGCAGGAAAAGCGCGATACAGAAGCTACGCCATCACCGGATTCGCATGCTCGAGAGAGATTTCAGACTTGAAGATGAGTCCGCGTTTTCCTGCGGTCATCCGTATAATATCATATTTTTGTCATTCTATCAAAAAATCGGCGATTTTTTCCTCTATATGATCCTGGATGTATCGTCGGACGGGGCGAGCACCGTACTGTGGATCAAATGTCTCTTTGAGAATATAATTGATCGTACGGGTATCGTATGCGAGCTCGACATTGAGACTCTGAAGCCGCACAACGAGACGCTGGAGCTGCTGGACGATGATCTTTCTGAGCACCTTTTGATCTATCGGCGCGAAAAAGACGAGCTTGTCGATACGATTGATGAATTCGGGCGCGAAATAGTCGTCGAGATTTTTGACGATGCGATCTTTGATTTTCTCGATATCGTCAAATATTTTTCGCTCCTTTCGATCGTCGATGTTAAATCCGATTTGCGCCGCTTTTTTTGTAAATTCTTCACCCCCGATATTGGAGGTCATGACGATGATCGTATTTTTAAAATTCACCTTTCGCCCCTTTCCGTCCGTCACGATACCGTCCTCCAGGATCTGCAGGAGCAGGTGAAATATCTCCGGATTTCCCTTTTCCACCTCGTCAAAGAGAACGATGGAGTAGGGCTTGCGGCGCACTTTTTCCGTGAGCATACCCCCCTCCTCGTAGCCGACATATCCCGCTGTGGTCCCGATGAGCTTTGATGCTGAGGCGCGCTCGGTATATTCGGACATATCGATTTTTATGAGGGCATCCTCATCTCCGTAAAATTCTCGTGCGAGTACTTTCACGAGCTCGGTCTTTCCGACTCCCGTCGGTCCGAAAAAGAGAAAACTCCCGATGGGACGCCGTTCATCGGCGATGCCCGTCCGACTGCGCTTGATGGCGCTCACGATGGAGGCGATGGCACTGTCCTGACCGATGATGTGCGTCTTGAGGCGCGTCTCCAGATCTTGCAGCTTCTCGCGATCCTCCAGCTGCAGCTCTCCGACGGGGATACCGGATATCCGCTCGATGACGCGACGGACGTCATCCGCACCGATGTGCAGACGATTTTCGCGGGGGATTTTTCTCTTTGCGCGTTTTTCGCGGATTTGCTCCTCGATTTCGTTTTGCTTTTCCTTTGCTTTTATCGCTTTGTGATACATTTGCCCGATGACGAATCCCTCGATGTCTTTTTGCAGTTTTTCGATTTTTTCCTTGAGCGCCAGGATTTCGGACTCGTCGTGATTGTACGTCATGCTTTTTGCGCTGCACGCCTCGTCGACGAGATCGATGGCTTTATCCGGCAGACGACGATCCGTGAGGTAGCGCACAGAGAGTTTGACGCTCTCATCGACCGCGGCATCATCGATGATGAGATTGTGAAATTCTTCGAATCCCTCACGCAGTCCGTAGATGATCGCCGTCGCGGTCGTCTCGTCCGGCTCGTCCACTTCCACCTTTTGAAATCGGCGCTCGAGCGCGGAATCCTTTTCGATATGCTTTTGATACTCGTTGAGCGTCGTTGCTCCGATGACGCAGATTTTCCCGCGACCCATGGCGGGCTTCAGGATATTTGCCGCGTCGAGCGTCCCCTCCCCCGCTCCGGCACCGATGATGGTATGGATCTCGTCGATAAACAGGATTACCTCATTTTCGAGCTTCGATGCCTCGTCGATGATTTGCTTGATGCGCGCCTCAAATTCTCCGCGATATTTCGTCCCTGCCACCATCGCCCCGAGATCGAGGGACATCACGCGTTTGTTTTGCATGGCGAGTGGCACCGATCCCTCGGCGATCCTGCGAGAGAGCCCCTCCACCACCGCCGTTTTCCCCACGCCCGGCTCACCGACGAGGCAGGGATTGTTTTTCGTCTTTCGATTGATGACGCTCACGAGTCGCTCTATCTCCTCATCACGACCGATGATGACGTCTATTTTTCCGTCGCGCGCCTCCTGTGTGAGATCGATCCCGAAAAAATCGAGCGCCGGCGTCTGGCTCTCCTCTTTTTTTCCGGGGCGATTTCTGGGACCGTTCATCTGAAATGGATTTGCCCCCGGTCCGTCAAATCCTCCGAATTGCTCCTGGATGCCCTCCTCGAGCGACTGGAGGATGGAGTTGAGAGAGTTCATATTTTGCGTGGGCTCGTCCGGCTCGGTATCGCGCGAGAGCTCGATGAGACTTTGCTCTACGTCTTTCGGATTGACACTGATAAAATCAAAAAACTGATAAAACCACGACTCCTTTCCACTCTTAAAGAGTGCAAGCAAGAAATCGCTCGTCTGCGCATGTTTCTTTTCGTATCCTGCGGCGATCTTTACAGAGAGGACGATGATTTCTTTCAGATGAGCGCTGATGCCTCCGTAGTCTCCCTCCCGCTCCTCAAACGCATCGGCAAACGGACTCTGCGCGAAAACCTCGAGTGCGATTTTTTCGTTTATCCCGTAGTTTGCCAGTACCTCGAAAATATCACCGGACTGCAGCTTGCACACCTGCAAAAAAACATCCTGCGGGATAATCTCGCTATATCCGCGAAATTTTACCGCTTTTTCAGTCTCGAGCATGAGGGCTTTGTATTCGTCGGAAAAATGGTGAAACATACGATCGAAAAAGAAAGCAAGTGAAGCATTATAGCCAAAACGTCTAAAATCTCAAATGCGGATACGCTCTTTGTCCGTAGTCCGTAGAGTCGTTTTTTTCAAAAAAGTTTTGACAAAATGGATATCAGTGATTATAAGGGAAATTTCCCGTATTTATAAACATTATTACTATGACATACACGCCAATGTTTCCGCCTACCAGAAATTGTCCGCAGGGTTTCAAAAGGGCACCGGGAGGAGGATTGGTGGATGGACTGCATAGGAATCACAAAAGAGCTAATACTGTGCAATTAGTAGAAGACGTGCTCGGACAATGTAAATCCGAATGTCTCGAAACATGTCCATTTAACATAGCAGCTCTAAAAGCGTACGCAAAAGCTCAGCGGAAGGATAAAAAGAGCAAGAAAGTCGCATAGTCTACCGCTTTCGCAATCTCGGGGGGATATGATTTTTCAGCGTATTCGTCCCGGGATTTTTCTGGAGCATGCCGACGGCGATGCCATGATGATGCGCAGCGATATGGCCGTCGGGGAGTGTAGCGTCCCGTATATGAATATGCTCACCCGTACGAAATCGCGCAAACTCATCATCATCGAGGTCGTACACATATGCGCTGTGTGCTCCTGCATCGCGCAGCAGCCGAAAATCCGGAATGAATTTCGCGCTCTCCATATGCCCGAGGCGATAGCCAAATTTCAGTGTATACCACGTGCGCGCTATCAGGCTGCCGGGTGATGCATCCGCAAAGGAAAGCAGCGTATCACGATGACGCCATATCCGCGCAGGCGAGAGCTCGATAGCATACGCATCACAAAAATCACGCAGGAGTCGGACCGACCGAGCATCCGCAGGCATGAGCTCTTCGTTCGGCTTTGCGATGTGGGGCGGTGCGATACGCGGAGTCTCGGGAGCGATCTTTTCGATCTTTGCGATGAAAAATCCCCCACCCTCATCGACATGCGGAAAATACCGCCTCATGAAAAGAATACGATACGCATCCGATGCGGATCGGAGGCAGGACTCGATCACCTGCTCATTTTCCACGCGATTCATCGTGCAGGTGGAGTAGACCATCGTCCCTCATACCTTTAGTGCCGAGAGTGCTGCAGACAGGAGGCGCTTTTGGAGCTTCGCGATTTTTTCGATATTTTTGATATTCCAGTAGTCGAGGGATTCCGGAGCTTTGTAGGCGATGCCCTCTCAGGAGCACGGCGCATCCAGGAGGATCCGATCAAATACCTCGGGCGTACGCGCAAAAAAAGCACCCGACACATTTGTGACGGCGATATTCCCCGAACCCATACGATCGATATTTTCCAAAAGCTGGGGAATCCGGGTTTTGTCCGGTTCATTTGCGACGATACCGGCATGCGGATACAGCTCCGAGAGTTGCGTCGTCTTGCCGCCCGGGCTCGCCGCCATATCGAGCACCAGCAGATCCGGGTTTTCATCGACTATTCAGTCGGCGAGAATTTCGGCACTCATCCCCGCCGAAAGCTCCTGAACGTAGAGGTGTCCGCCAAGGTGTTCGGGCGTTTTCCCGAGCTTGATAGTCCGGTCTCACCCGGTGGAAAATATCCACGGATTCGAGGTCGGCTCCATCGGGAGTCCCCGGGATTTCCATCGCTTCGCGAATGTTTCGAGACTTGTCTTATTTCGATTGATGCGAAATGTTTTTGGGCGCGGAGCGAGCAGACTCTCGAAAAACGCCTCTGCCTCACCCGGTTTTTCATCGAAAAACTCTCGTGTGAAATACTCTCGAAATTCCGGTTTCATGAGCTGAAATCTTTGGATATATACCGCTATCTACCAGTCGCGATCGACTATATCGAGCGCGTCGTTCAGACCGGTATTTTCGGAAAATGCACCAAATCAACCCGGCATGCGCGCACGTCCGTCCCGGTTTAGCGAGCCCTGATTTTCCGACTCAAAGCGCTCAAGCTCCTCCAGTCGCTGCCTCAGCGCCTCCGTCTCGGCGGGTGAGAGCGGAGCACCGCCGCCGGAGTCATCGACACCGATATCGTCAAATGTTCATTGATTTGTCCAGTTTTGTCCGGGATTCGGTCCGCGCTCCGGTGACGGCGTCGCCTCACCCTCGCTTCATGATTGCTCCCGCTCTGTCGCATCTCCGGTATTTTCACGAGGCGACGAGGTCGATTGTGCTTGGGCGATTTGCTCCTGCAGATCTCGGATTTTATCCCGGACAAATTCGAGATTTTCCCGGGTCTCACGATCCTCATGCCACAGCAGTGCGCGCTCGTACGCTATGACAGCCTGCTCCCACGCCAGCAGTCTTCGTGGGAGTATCTCGATACTTTCCCCGATGCGATAGAGAGTATTACCGATATTGTGCAGACGGTGAGCGCTCGTCTGGATATCCGTCGGCTCGGCGCTGACATACGACTCGAATGCCGATACATACTCCTGCGCCATGTAGTCGAGATTTCCCAGATCATACCGGTATATGTCGGCATCCCTTTGTACGGTATCAGAGTTTTCTAGTGCGTCCGACAGGAGATTTCTCGCGGCGTCAGTCGCACCGGTTTGGGTGTATTCACGGATATTTGATGCCAGATTCATAGTGAAAAGCGTGCTTTGTATCATCGGCGTATGCACAAAAAACACCATGAGTGTGAAGAATCACAGAAGCGCGAGAGCGGCGAGCGAGAGAGATATTTTACGCGGCATGATGAGTACGACGAGAAGTATCGGGAAGAAGTCCGGCACAAAGCCAGAATGCAAATGCCAAAAGAACAAGAAATCGATCGGTCTCGGTATCGGACGCGCTCGTATCCGTATCGTCTGTCCGGCGGGTCTGGGGCGGAAAGTCCGCGATCGCCTCAGAAAGAGTCTCGGGATTTATGATCGTGCGGATCGTTGTCGCATTTTCTAGGCTACTCAGCAGGCTGGCGTCCAGACTGGAGATGACGGCTTTTTCCTCATGCTGGAGGTACGCCGGCAGTCCGAAGGGATTGTCTGAAATGGGGATCCGTCCACCCTCCTCGGATCCGACACCGACGAATATGACGGGCATATCATTTTCATCCAGGAAAGTCTGCAACTGCTGCTGCGCGGTTCATTCGGGATTTTCCGCATCGGTAAAGACGACAAAGAGCGGAAAATCATCCTCCTCTCGTCAACGACTCACAAACTCGAGCGCGCCTGCGAGATCGCTGCCGCCCCGTATGACCGTATCGGTATCCATCGCATCCGCAAATGTGAGAAATGTATCCGCATCACGTGTGAGCGGCGATATTCCCACCGTCTCTCCGGCAAATGCGGCGAGTCCGTACGCTCGCTGTGGAGTTTCCGTTACCGTATCCGCGATGAGGCGTTTGGCATACTCGAGCCGAGATAGAGACTCTCCGCTATGCTCGATGTCCCGGACGCGCATGCTCTGCGACGTATCGAGGAGAAAAAAAACCGCATCCCGACCGATATCCGCATCGGCTCAGAGCAGACGAATCGGCATGATCGCAAGCATGACGAGCAAGAGCGATGTAATGCCGCTGCCCGTCCGTGTGGCTCGGATGAGAGGTCGGGAGCGCTCCGCCAGACTCGGATTTTTGAGGGTGCTGCCACGCGCAAGCACCATCCACGCAAGAAGCGATAGCGCGACAAAAACTCACAAAAACGGAAGAAACGGCTCGATGCGTGAGCGAAATATCTGCACGCTCTGAAAGGTAAGCTCGCTGCGATCCAGCTCCGAAAGCGTCTCGAATACGCGCTCGAGCGCGTCGGAATCCTGAGCATTGAAATACCGGGCATTCGTGATATCGGCGACTGTCTGCAGCGTCTGCTCATCGAGGCGCGCCATGATGGGATTTCCCGTCGCATCCGCGAAGTATTCGCGTCTGCCCTGGGCATTTGTGATATACAGCTCTATGCCCTCGGTGCTCCCGATCCCGACCGTATAGATCTTTATTTCGCGTTCTCGGGCGAGTTTTGCCGCGACCGTGGGATTGAGTCCGATATTCGCCTCACCGTCAGTGAGCAGTATGACGATGCGCTCACGTTCGTTTGTCTCTGTCTGCAGCTCGCTCTCGGCAGACGAGAGTGTCCGCAGCGCCGAGAGGATACCATCTCCCATGGCGGTACCCGACAGTCCCGGCACCGCCTGCTCTATACTGTCGGTCGTCACCCGAGCGAGCGACTGCTGGATACTCGGATAGTCAAATGTGAGCGGTATGGACAAAAACGGTTTTCCCGCAAAAAGTACCATGCCGATACGATCACCCTCGCGAGACGCGACAAACTCTGAAACGACGCGCTTGGCAGCTGTGATACGATTTGGAGCGATATCCTCCGCGAGCATGGATTTCGATATATCGAAAACAATCACGATATCGATCCCCTCACGCCGGATCGTCGTCTCTCCTGCAGGTACCCGAGGCTCGGCGAGCACGACTGAAAACAGTACAAGCGCAATCGTCACACTCCCGAATATGAGGGATTTCACACCGAGTCCCCGACCAAACGATCGTACATAGTCCTGACCCGATCGTACGACGAGCCCATGCGACCGACTGGCAAAAAGCCGCCACCACAAAAGCGGCAAGAGAAGCAGCAGAAAAAATGCGAACGGCTCCGAAAAATACACGAAAATCGATATGGTAAGGATGCGATTACGACCATTATATTTCCCTGAAATGAAAAACAACCTCCAAAAAACATTTTCGTGCGTATACGAATCTGCAGACAAAAATCGGAATTTGCTTTTTATGAGGAGTCGGATACGATTGCATCTCGTATAGCTTTGTCACATATTTTCTATGCTTCGGATATTGTGCGCTTCTCGCGCGGGACAGGCGACGGTCGTCATGCTTCTCTTTGTGACGATGGCGGTCTCCGTCGGATCGGGGTATTATTTCAGTGTCGTTCGCTCCGAAGAAGTCGCCGAGTCGGTGATGGAGCGCTACCTCGAGCACGAGTACGATCGTGTATGAGGACAGCAAAACTACGAGCTCATGCTGGAGGCGACGCGTCTGAGCGCAGAGGAGCAAATCCCTCAGCTGCGGCAGTATCTGCGACAAAGATGAGCAAACGTCGAAAATGATACCGAAAACACGAGCAACACCGGGGGGCAATCCGGAGCTGTAAATACCCGAACTACATCCGAGCAAACCATCGAAGCAATCAAATCATCGGCGTACATCCTAGGAGACGCCGACGCTCGACTGCTCATGTTAGAGTACTCGGATCTCGAGTGTCCGTTTTGTATACGCCAGTACAGAGACGGCACGATCGACGCGGTACGCGCAGAGTACGGCGATCAGATTGCTTTTGCATTTCGAAATCATCGCGGCGTCAATCATAGCGGCACAGAGGCAAAAGCGGAAGCGGTGCTCTGTGCGGGAGAGATCGGAGGCACCGAGAAATACTACGAATACACTCACGCCATCCTCGACGGCTCGGATACCCAGGGAGGCGTCTATTCTGTCTCGGATCTCGATACACTCGCGGGAGAGATCGGACTCGATGTCGAGGCATTTGCCGAGTGTCGCGCGAGCGATAGAAATATCGCAAAATTCAACGCCGAAACCCAGGAAGGACGACAATTCGGTGTATGAGGGACGCCCGGTACTGTCATCATCGACACCGAGACCAATGAATATGTAGTCGTCGAGGGAGCGTATCCCGTCTCGGAATTTACGAGGCAGATCGATGGTCTGTTGGGAGCGCAATAATGACATAAGCACAGCATAACAAATCCCCATTGAAACGTCATTACCGAGTTATAGAGACGAAATCTTCGGCAAACAAAAGGTGGATCGCGCTCATGTCGCCCCAGTGAGAGATCGAGAATCTTGAATTACATCCGCATGATGATCTATTTGAATCCATTGTGGTAGGGGATTTTCTCACGCTTCTCCCAGGAGAAGACTGGACTCTCCGAGAAAGAAACAACCTCCTCGCCCGAAAGCGGGGGGACAGTACCCGACGCTCCATATCGGGACGTTCATCGCAGTCGATAGCCTCAAATTTGGATTTCATCGTCATCGTCGCCTCCGCGAAGTCTCCAAAATTTCAGCCCGGTTTTATCGATCGGTATCTCATACTCGCACAGTCTGCCAATATTCCCGCTCTCATATGTATCACGAAAAGTGATCTGAAAATGATACGGGACGAGGTGATTGCATGGTATCAAAAAGCGCTCGCAATCAGCATATTTCACACATCCTGCGCGACCGGTTTTGGTGTTGAGGCACTCAAAAATCATCTTCGGGGACAAACCGTCGCATTCGTAGGAAAAAGCGGAGTCGGCAAATCATCGCTCATAAACGCAATAGCGGGGGGAAATCTGGCGAAAACCCAATCCGTCAGTGAAAAATGATGAGACGGACAGCATACTACGACACGAGCAAAAATGTACGAATGGGATCAAAATTCGTATATCGTGGATACTCCCGGGATTCGTGCGCTCGACTTTTTCGAGCTATCGACTACAGAGCTTGATCAGTATTTTCTCGATCTCGGTCCCTATATCCGGAGATGTCGATATCGCAACTGTCAACATCGAGACGAACCCGGATGCGCAGTGCGGGATGCGATGGAGGCGGGCGACATTCCAAAATTTCGATACGATGCCTATATGCGACTTCGTTTAGAGATAGAGACTAAAAAGCATCAGCGCTCAAGGTCGTCGTAAATACGCGTTTGTATCTAGCGATCGCTCCACCGGTTTCCAGGATTTCCCAGAGTTTTGGATGATCATCGCGTGAGAGCTGTTCAAATTTGTTTGCTTGCGCGATACGGATCATTCACGGTGCGCGATCCTGTGTGATGATCACGAGGATAGCATTGGGAAATGTCAATTGCATAGCTTGCGAGACATCCGATAGAAAGTTGTTTCCAATGCCGTTTCCACAGTGATCCGGACTGATCACGAATGATCCGATTTTCCAGACGGGTGCTCCCTGGTATTTTCACACAAATGTGCCCGTACAAAACGCGATGACCTCTCCACTCTCACCCCGACGGATGAATGTCGATCATACATGAGAAAGAAGCGCATCGGGTGTTTTCCGGATCATCCATGGATTTTGTGTGATCCATCGTGCGATCATTTCCGCCTCGTCGCGAGTGATCGGATCCATAGCGAGTACCCGGGACTGACGAGTCGCTATGCCCTGTATCAGCGCTGCT
The DNA here is from genome assembly GCA_028277205.1 of Candidatus Altimarinota bacterium. Taxonomy (GTDB): domain Bacteria; phylum Patescibacteriota; class Gracilibacteria; order BD1-5; family UBA2023; genus JANQGT01. The sequence continues at coordinate 13,807 of JANQGT010000032.1, read as the reverse complement.
ATGGGACATGCGAATTGCGCAGCTATGTGAGAGGAGGGTATTTCCATATATCAGGCGTGAAAAAACGAGCCCGGGAGAAGGACTCGTCTTTATGTCGTATATTTCGAGGATACTGCTACGACGCAAAAACCAACCCTTCCCATGAGGAGGGTCGACGACGCACAGAGAGTACAGAGCTGTATGCAGACATGAAAACAGATGAAGAATCCAGACGCAGATTACCGAGAAGTGTCGTGCTGTCAAAACTTTTTCTCGATCATCCATCCCGTCGCACTCTCCAAAAATATGAGCGTAATGACGACTCCACAAAGCACGCAAAACAAGCAATACGTCTGATAGAGATGATCAATATACAAGACATAGCCATTTAGCCCCATACCGCCGAGCGCCATGACGACGAGCACCGGAAAGTGCCATCGGATGACTCCGAAATACCCCAGCAGCGCGATCGCGATGAGGACGGGATAGACGAAAAAGGCGATCGTACACGACGGTACGCCGAAAATATAGGACTCCTCGAGTTCGAGAGCGTTCGAGCAATTCCAGCTGCTACTGATATCGCAGATGAGTGGACTATCGCTCGCGGGCAGGACAAAGTAGGTGAGGTAGGAGACGTACCCCGCATTCAGCATGCCGAGAAGCGCGAGAAGCGCAATGAGCAAGAGGAGTATATGCGTGACGGATTTCATGGCTATATAGAGAAAAATAAAAATAAAAGACGGAGTATACTCGGATTTTCAGGCTAATCAAAATCACGAATTCGAAATCGCTTTTCGATCTCCCGATTGATATCACGTTCTTTGAGGAGTTGTTTCTTGTCGTGCTTTTTTCGTCCGCGAGCGAGCGCGAGTTTGAGCTTTATGAGATTGCCCTTCAGATACCACTCGACGGGGATGAGGGCGATACCCTTTTCTCGTACTCGTGAATCGAGGGCAATAATATCGCGTTTTTTTAGGAGGAGTTTGCGATCGCGTCGGACATCGTGCCGGATGCTCGGCGCGTGTTTGTACGTGGCGATATGCGCCCCGAGAAGCCACGCCTCCCCGCCGCGAATGCTCACATAGCTTCCTTTCAGGTTTGCGGATTTCGCGCGCAAGCTCTTCACTTCCGCGCCGGAGAGCTGTACGCCTGCCTCATACTCTTCGATGACTTCATAGTCGAAAAGGGCTTTTTTGTGCGTATGGAGAGTCTCCCTGTGGTATGCGCGTTTCTGATTATTCATGAGAATGGTGCGAAAGTCATCCTATCATACTCGCAAAGCAGAGAAATCTCGAAAAAACTGTCTAATTTTACACAATCTTCACAATTATGCGCGACGCCTATTTTCAAAAATTTCTCGTACGAGCTGTAAATTCCGACATGATTTCATCGAGTTCTTTTCGAGAAAAGTCCGGCCAAAACGTCTCGGTAAACCGGTATTCCGAGTACTCGGAGCTATAGAGCCAGTATCCACTGTGACGCTCATGACCGCCGGTACGCACGATGAGATCCGGATGCGGAAATTTTGCGGTGTCGAGGTACGACGAAAATACCGCCTCATCGAGAGTCGATGCGATCATGTTTGCAGTCTCTCTCGGGTCGTCCGATCGGGCAATTTCCGAGAGCATACTTTGGACAGCGCGGACGATTTCATCCTGTCATCCGTACCCGATGGTAATGATAAATTTCATCACATTTCCGCGAGTCGTTTGATGAGTGATATCCTGCAGGAGCGCTGCGATATCGTCCGGTAGGAGATCGAGATTTCCCACCGTATGAAAGCTCACGCCGTTATCGAGCAGCTTTGGCATGAGACGCGGGAGCCGATCACGAATAATATCGTATATATGCGACAGTTCCGCGGATTCACGTTTTTTGATATTATCCTTTGAGAGCGCCCACGCACTCAGTATGTCTATGTCGCCGCGCTCTACGCACCACTCCACGACACGCTCGATCGCATCACCACCCCGAGAGTGTCCGAGCATTTTGACGAGTCATTGGCGTTTCGCCCAGCGGCGATTGCCATCCATGATGAGTGCGAGGTGCATGAGAGAGAGGATTATAAATGATTGGTATCCAGAAAATTTTGGAGCATGATGCTCGCAGCGATAGCGTCGTCAGGACCGCGTGCATCCATCTGCGCGAGGACGTGGGACGCCTCGACGGATGAGAGCCGCTCATCCCAAAGCTCGATGGCGATATCCGAAAGCGCTCTTCCGAGCCTGCCCGCGAAGCTGCGAACCCGATGGGTCGTATCGCTCTCGGAGCCGTCCAGTCGCCGCGGCAGACCGACGACGATGGTATCCACGGATTCCTCTATGGCAAATTTTTCAAGTGTTTCGATGAGAGCGGGAGAGTGGACGACAGTCAGGGGAAATGCGATATTTTCCCTCGCGACGGCGATCCCGGAGCGCCGTGCGCCGTAGTCTACCCCGAGGATGACACTACTCGACAACACGGATACGGACGGTCATGCGGATATAGACTTCGTGTCCCAGATTCACGCGAATATCGTGATCGCCCGGAGTTTTCAGGTGCTTTCCCTCGGGGAGGACGATATGTCGTTTTTCCAGTGTGTAGCCGTATTCATGCTTGATCTTTTCGATGATTTCATGCTCCGATATCCCACCGAATACCTTTTCGCCCTGCCCGCGCATCGGAAAATCGAGCGTCTGCAAATGCAGCGATTCGCGAATCGCTTGCTTATTTTTCACGAGCTCGGCGCTGTTTTCGCGCGCTTTTGTTTCACGGGCTTTCATGTCAGAGAGTGCTTTTTCGTCGATTTCTTTCGCGAGTCCTTTTGGGATGAGAAAATTTCGAGCCTGCGCAGAGCTGACCTCTACGATGTCGCCTTGTTTGCCGACATTCACGACATGTCGGAGGAGGAGAATTTTGGTGCGATGTGTAGGCATATCGGGGGATTTAGAAAATTGAATGAGAAATCAGAAGTGCTCTTTGCGCAATAATACGAGTACGCATCTGAATAAATTTACTGCGATATCATGTCGGAGCATGAGAATCCAATGTCCCAAGGAGTGTATCCGGAGCAAGGCTGTCAATGCGAGTACCGGGTGAAAAATTTTCCCTGAGTACGATGTCCGTCGAAGTGCATACGCAAATCAGAAAAAAGTGACTTATGTGAATGCATCTGTCGCGCGCATGTCGCTCCACTATCGTTGGCAATGAATTATCATCCATTTGAAAGTTTGATACTCCCACTTCTTCACAGAGCTCCCGAGCCATTGTCGCACGAATCGTCTCTCCAGATTCGACTCTTCCTCAAATCCAGTCATGATGTTTATACCGACCGTCATACAGCAGCACGAAATTTCATCGCTGCATGATCACCGCTCTCGCAGTTGACCGTCGTCGCCATCATTCGTTGGTCTCGTAGTAGCGCCCGATACCAGGAATTTGCGACTCGGATATTTCTATGCGTTCTCTCATGTATGAGAAAATTATGCATTCTGAATTTTTGTATCGTCTTCATTTGACTCCGGATCTGGCAGAGTCTCCAAAATGATACGGTATCCCGTGAGATCAGAGGCGAGATTGATATTGACACCGCCTTTCCCGAGCGTCTTGGCTTTTTCACCCTCATAGACAGTGCAGACCGCAGTCTCGTCGTCTTCGAGGATTTTGACATTTTCGATCTTTCCGGGAGCGAGAGCTTCACGGATTACTTCCGCTTTATTGTCGGTATAGTTGATGATATCGACCTTTTCTCCGAAGAGCTCGTCCACGACGCTTCGCACTCTGATACCTTTCGGACCGATCAGACATCCGGCGGCGTCGACTTCGTCGTTCGGACTTGCGACGATGACTTTTGTTTTGAATCCCGGATTTCGCGCGATGCTGACGATCTCTACGATACCGTCCTCCATCTCCGGCACATTCATCGCGAAAAGCGAGGCGACCAGATCCGAATCCTTTCGTGACAGTACGACGCGCGGCGCCCCCATCTCATCCAGATCCACCGTCTTTACATACAAAAACATGCGCTGTCCCGGAATATACCGGTCTTTGCTTGATTGCTCGGATCGGGGGAGGACGACCTGCGTCCCGTTGTAGTCGAATATCACCCGACTACGCTCCACGATTTCCACACGGACATTGACGAGCGTACCCTGCTTTCATTTGAAGAGCTCATAGAGCTTCTCCCGCTCGGACTCCTGAATTTTTTGGATGATGACCTGGCGCGCCGCCTGCGACGCGATACGCCCGAATCCCTCGGACTCCAACACCTCGTCCGTGACATCGAGCTCTATGACATCTCCCTCGTCGAATCCCTCGGCATCCTCCCCGAGCTCGGTAAAGGAAATTTCCATAGCGGGATCTTCCACTTCGGAGACGATGGTTTTTTCTACCGAGATGCCGATCTCATTACTTTCGAAATCGAGCTGGACATTGACGATACTGTCTTTACTGCCAAAATCTTTTCGATACGCCGTTTTGATCGCCGCCTCGATGACCTCGACGATTTTTTCGCGATCGAGTTTTTTCTCGGAGGCGATTTGATTGATGGCGGCTTCGATGCGCTGTAGATCTATCATGGTGTTTAGAGATGAAAATACATGACTATGAATCTCGGATAAAAAAAGATTCACCCGGGGGCAAATCCTTTTCGTCGCCGAAAAGTAATTGTATCGATTTTGAGAGTTTTGCAAATAATTTTCATCGGAAAATGAGCTTTATATGTCTGCATACCATACGTCAATACTCTCACAGTTGCGAAATACTCTCGAGATTTGGTAGTATGATCTTCGGTTCATTTTTGAAAATAAATATCCATCTCATGTGATTTCGTACTCGTGCTGATAGTGTGATCAGTGTACTCCTGCTTTTCATGATCAGCGCCTGATCTCTCGTAGATATATCCGAGATACAGGCATCAGAAGAAGTATATCAAACATTCGTCGTGACAGCGTACTACAGCCCGCTGCCGGATCAGTCCATGTACCTGCGATGAAGCTATGAAGCCGATATCATCCTGAATGGTCGAGGCGTCCAGTGAGCCAGCGGAGCAGGGGTATTTCCGGGGATGCTCGCCGCTCCAAAGCGCTATGCATTTGGTACGCGCATCGAGCTGGAAGGCGTCGGTATCGGCATCGTGGAGGATCGCGGGGGAGCGATCGTACATGCCGGAGAGCGCGGATACGCAAGCGATCGAATCGATATCTGGATGGGATACGGCGAGGCGGGACTCGTACGGGCACTGACATTCTGAAAGCGAGAGGTGCGCTGACGAGTACTGTGAATCAATGAATCCCCCGCGAGCATCGACATCACCCGATTTCCCCTCGCCTACGATGAGGTCGTGGCGCGTCTCGGATGAGCGCGTGATATCGTCGTGCACGAATCCGCTAAGCCAACCGAATCGCATCCCCGAGAAAAATACATCCAAAGCGCCATTGGAGAGGAGTTGGCTTTTCGTGTGGCGGTCAGTCGTACCAGCGACAGTGAGCATATCCGCCGTGTCCAAGCAGTATTTGCCGAGATCGGTCGCTATGACTGACCGATAGACGGCGTGTACAGTGCGCGTTTTTATGAGACTATTCTGGCATTTCAGATAGAGCGCGGCATCGTGGCGAGTGCGTCCGACTATGGCGCCGGGCACTACTGACCCCGGACGCGCGCGGCACTGCGAGAAATCTACGCCGACTATCTGGCACGAGAGTGGGAGGCTCGTGAAGAGGGGAAAAAACGACTCGCATTCATCGAGATGAAAAAACGGCAAGTGAACACCTACCTAGAAAAAATCGGCTCACCAGAGTACGGCGAAGTCAGCAAACGAGTACGAGAGCTGCAAAAAACGCTGGCGCTGCTTGGATATTTCGATCATGAGGATACGGCGATCTACGGCGATATCACTCGCGAGGCACTCATAGCATATCAGCGCGATCGGCTGCTCATAGCGGATACCGGTGATGAAAACGCCGGTATCATCGACGAGGCGACACGTCGGGCGCTCGCATTTGATCTGCTCATCCTGGTGACAGCAGAAAAGTAGGCAGTACTGGAGGAGAAGGCTATTACGCGATACCTTCGCCAGTGCGATTTGAGAGTCCCGCCACATACGCGAGTGCGAGCGCATCCGCCGCATCATCCGGCGTCGGCAGCTCGGGCAGATGCAGGATTTTCATGAGTGCTCGCTGCATCTGAATTTTCGGCGCACGACCGTTTCCGCAGAGTGCGCGTTTTAGCTCGCTCGGGGTATACTCGATGGTAGGGATACCCCGCCTCGCAAGCAGATAGCAGACGACTCCTCGCGCTTCGGCGACGGCGATACCGGTTGTTTGATTTTTTGAAAAAAAGAGTCTCTCCACGCCGGCACATCCAGGACGATACCGGTCCAGCAGCGTCTCCATATCCTCGGCGAGCGCTAGAAATTTTTGCGCTTGTGAGGATTGTCCGCTGGTGTCGATCACACCGACATCGAGGATATGCGCCTCTCCCCGTCCACGAGACTGTAGAAATGCGTATCAGAGTGTCGTCGTGCCGGGATCGAGACCGAGGATAATTGACATATTATTTTAGTATTGTAATATTTACACATCCCTTCGCCCTTCATCGCACCAAACTATGCCCGCAAACGAACGGTTTTACCACATCCTCCTCACCTCGTCAGAGCTGTCTTTTTCCGAAAAGCGCACGATGCTCCACCTCGTCCCCCACTTCACGCGCGAGGAGCTCGACGCATTTGCCCTCCTCCTCTAACCCCACACCTCCGTATTCATGCTTACGCTATTGCGAAATCATCGTAAAAACATGCTCGTTTTTCTGAAGCTTCTCGTTATACGAAAGCACAGCGGAGAGTATATATGATACCTTCTGTGAGTCGAGACCTTCTCGGATTTTCTTGGTCAGAAATCACTATATGATCTGAGGCTGAAGCAAACTGATCAATTTGCTATCAAATTGCTATCAAACAATCTCCGCCCCCGCAGCCCGTAATGCCCTTATGCCTTCGTCTATACTGCGACCATTCTGTCCAGGATAGACAGGACCCGGACGATACCATTGCCCATCCAAGGTAAAACCATTTTCAAGGAATTGTCGCGACAGGCGTGTACGCACTAAAGCGGAGGCCCCGGAAAGCGTCCTTGTTGATAATCTAATATCTCAATGTCACAAAGCTGTGAGATTCGCATTACAAAGATTAGCGTTTCTAAAGTCCGCATCATAACATTTTCCCTCAAATACCGCGTCACGCAGATCAGCACCATGGAAAGCAAGAGCCTCTCCATTCTTTTCTATACCGAAAAAACGCGTATCACGAAGATCGCAATCTTGCAGTAAATGAGAGGACTTCACGTTTTTCCACTGCACCTGTATTTTTTCATCTTTTATCCAAAGGCGTCTTTGTAGGAGTACTTCAAGAGCTTTCTTACGCTCGTCAATGCTATCGCAACCATCAATTATATCTACCTTGCGGAATCCTCAGGAGGATTTCTCGGAGTTTCTCATGTGTGCGGGACTAGATACACGAGGTGCAGGGGGAGGTATAGAAGGAGGTGTATTCGATGGAATGGATCCGTCTGAGGTAGGTGCACCCATGCTCATCACAGCCTTTGTAGTGAACTTTGTATCATGTCAAAGCATCTCAACTGTCTTATTTGGTTGTTCATTCCGTTCGATTGTCCAGATCTTCTTATCCAAAAGCATTTGAAGTTGACAGCTTGCTTGCTGCATCGTTTTCAATAAGAACAAAGCATGCTCCTCGCCCTGAAAAATTTCCGCCAGCAAACGGTAATCCAGGTCTAATCAATCGCGTAGAGTCCTATACACCCGAAGTTCTTCAATTCTATCATTGGAAGAACCCCTATATAACCGAGACTGTATTCATGTGTTCATATAAAGAAAGAGTAAAAGAAATACATGGAACAAATGTATTGTATCTGAATTTGATTTTGTGTCAAATTAAAAACAGCAAAAATGTAAGCAATACATCGAAACAATATCCTTCCCGGAAAAATCACATTTTCTTTATAGAGTTTCCGCTCATTTCGAAATGCGAGTCGACGACGGTGTCTACAGTCGGGACACAGTGTCGGCGGAGGGATGAGCTCTTTTTTTCCGGCGAATATCGGAGAGATTTTTTCATAAAAATCAATATCACCGCTAAATACCGGAAACACCTCTCCGGATACCGGACAGACCCGGGTTTCTGCGACGGTCTCTCCCGATGGAGTGTACATATGCTGTAGTCTTGACTAAAAAAACCGGTTCTTATCCATATACCTCCTGATCATAACACACCCCACAATACACCCTCTCCGGTCTGTCTGGAGCATAGGGAGTGATGATGATACGTCGTCTGGAGTTAGTGGATTCGTGGAGGATACTGTTTGTATCATCGAGGGGTTGGTGTTTTTGTCTGGCAATGTGTTCGCAGTGTGGATTATCACAGTGTCTCTCGTAGAGTTTTCTCGGGTTTCGTTGTTTGAGTCTATCCAGGTGTCGCTGATCGGGATGTCTGCGAGGAATTGGGAGTTTGTGTTTTCTGTAGAAATCGAGTTCTTGTTTGATGATCTTATATGGCTTTTTGGTGATCTCGCATTCTATCGCCCAGTTGAGGATATCATCGGGGATAGCATCGATAGTATCCGGGAGTTTGTGTGCAGGAATGATTTTTTCCACCTGAGGAAGTGGAGGCTCATAGTCGCTCCAGTTGAATCACGCTGCGATAGCTTCTTCTTTTGAGAGAGGAAAGTACTCCATTGCCACTGTCTCATTGTATCCAAACGGTGAGAGTGATGGAGAAAAGAATTCTCCCCACTCTCACGTTTCTCTCATATGAGCGATGATCTTTGGGACGAGAGTGTCGTATTCGTGGGTGGAGTAGGGGGTGTTGAGGATGGCATATTCCGCACTTCGTAATCCTACACATCCGAAGAGATGATGGGAATAATAGCATGTGTCACACCATTGCGAATCATGCGTCTTATTGCACCAATTGAGAAAGGCAATCCTCTCTGAAAAATAATTTCCGATTGCTTCATAGTTTGCGGGGCAGCGAGTACTCTGATCTCACCCATTGTTTGTGCAATCCATGCTATCAACCAGTCCGACGAAAATCAGCGAATACCGCGTATTTTCCGAAAAGAATCCATCGAAACAGGCGATACAATCCTTTGAGCTATCTATAGAATCTCCGATCCCGTTCTCGGTTTTTGTGATCTGTGCATATCGTCTTGGATGCTTCAGTGTATGTTGCTGAAATTGATTTTTGATTTTATCGAGCGTAGATTTTTTGCCATCTCGTACTTTTTTGAGAAACGCCTCATAGTTCTCGGGTGTGTATTGTTCATTGAAAATCATATACTTCTTTCCGATGAGGTTTACACATCCAAAGCAAAACTCACAGTTTTGACAATCTCGACAGAAAAAACAGTTTCGCAAGTCTCGACAATCAAGGCAGAAAAAACAAGCAAAGCATCCGAGGATATTTACACACTCATAGCATATATTCGTCTGTATAGCGAGATAGCTGTCAAAGACGGTGTCTCCTCCAAGTCATATGGCACTGGAATAGTAGACATTTTCCGCATTGAATGAATTGAAACTCATATAGACATTTTTCATGCTGTCCACATCGTGAGCATACTCGACATTTTCCGACATAACCGCAATTCGAGACATCCTCGGCACCGATTTCAACAACCCCCCAAACTGCTCTGAGAATGTCTGGGAGAAATCAAACTCTCTGCCATAGTCATGGGCACTCCATGAGTCTCACCACCAGAGAGATTGTTCGTAGACGGTGTGGGGTGAGTCGGGATGATAGATCGAGATAATGTCTTTTCCGGAGAGATCGCATTTGCGTTTATACAGCTTTCGCTCATTTCGAAATGCGAGTCGACGACGGTGTCTACAGTCGGGACACAGTGTCGGAGGAGGGATGAGCTCTTTTTTTCCAGCGAATGTCGGAGAGATTTTTTCATAAAATCGCATATCCGCATCCGTGATAGAAAACTCTATCCCACAGGCACGACATGATCTCGTATCGACGACGGACTCTCCGGGAGGGATGAGCATGATGCGCCCGATGAAAATCTAAAATAGCCACTCACTCATATCCGACCCGAGCGCAAACTCACGGGTCTCGCCCGTCTTGAGTTTTTTGATCGCGACGACATTTTTCGCAAACTCATCCTCACCTGCAATGAGTACGTAGGGAATGCCCTTTTTGTCCGCGTAGGCGATTTGTTTTCCGATTTTTTGCGATGCGGAGAGGACGATCTCGGCAGGTATGCTGGCATCCCGAAAGCCCGAGAGCAGCGCGACATACCGGTCGATGTACTCCTCCTGGACACGAGTGATCAGTACGCGGGTCGGAGTCGCGGCAACTGGCGTCCGCTTGCCCGACTGCAAGAAAAGCTGCAGCAGTCGCGTCACGCCGATAGAGCCGCCGACACCGGGCAGAGATCGATCGATGAAATGCGACGCGAGATCCGCATACGCGCCGCCCGATGCGAGACTGCCAAATGATACATTGTCCACGTCAAACGTCTCGAAAATCGTCCCGGTATAGTAGTCCAGTCCGCGCGCGATAGCCGGGTCGATCGACAGAAATCTCTCCTCGACGCCCATCTGGATGAGTCGCTCGTACACCTCTCGCAGCTCTATGACTCCCTGAGCGAGCAGTGGATGGCGGATCGCCTCGAGATAGGCGAGCTTTTCAGAGTTTGAGAGAGAGCGAAGACCCAGATATTCGAGGATGGAGGAGACGATCATCTGCGAAGCAAGCAGCGTCTGTAGTTCCTGTTCGAGCTTTGACAGCCCGATTTTATCGACCTTATCTACAGTTCGGACGACATGCGGGATAGTGTCCTCGGGGATTTCCAGAGATTCGAAAAATCCCCGTAGGATTTTGCGATTATTGATCCTCATCACGTAGGTATCGAATCCCAGTGCACGAAACACGCTGTGGATCACCGCCACGACCTCGACATGCGCAAAGAGTGGAAGCTCGCCATCCGCGACGATATCTATATCCGCCTGGGTAAATTCTCGCGCGCGTCCCGCCTGCGGACGCTCTCCGCGCCAGATCTTTTGGATCTGATATCGACGAAATGGAAACGACAGCTGCGAATAGTGCTGGGCGACATAGCGAGCGATCGGTACCGTGAGATCAAAGTGCAGCCCCAGCTTGGCGTCCTCCTGCTCGCCATTGAGCCGATGAAGTGCGTAGATCTCGCTGTCATCCCCCCCTTTTGATGTCAGCACCTCCAGTCGCTCGACGGCTGGTGTCTCTACCGAGACAAATCCTGCACATTCGTAGCATCGGCGGATCGTGTCAAAAATCTCGAGCTCTATGATGCGCTCCTCCGGAAGCAGCTCGGGAAATCATGAAATGTTTTTGGGTTCGATGAGCATAGTCATGAGGATAAGAAACAAAAGACAGTATATGAATTTCTATAGTTTCACAAATCATTGACAGATACAGAAAGGGGCAATGAAACAAGAGACCCCCTAAACCCTATCAATTCCGCTTTGCCACGAATATCATTTCAGAGCTTTCCGGTGTCACGGAGGCATCATCCCAATCTCCACAGAGTAAAGAGGGTGACTATGATATTTGAAAGCTACTCAACGCGAAACGTCTCGGTCTGCTCCTGGACTGATCCATCCGCGAATGTCGCACGAAGCGACACGGTGTACTCCCCCGTCTCCTGATACGAATGAGTGGGGGCAGAATCGACGGAGACGGTGCCATCGCCAAATTTCCAGTAGTACGACTCGATCTGTCCGACCGACCCCGCCGCATCAAAATCAACACCGCGACCAACGAGTCCGGATGAGACACTCGTATTTATCACGATGCGATTTCCGAGTTTTTTCAGGACTAGTTTTTGTGTCGCGCTCTCCCGCTCTCCGTCATCGCGTACGACCGTGACGGTGATATCATACGTCCCCGGATTCATATACCGGTAGTTTTGTCGGGCGTCACCCTCCTGCGGTGGGCGTCCGGACTCTCCGAAGTCTACGATGTATTTGGCGATAGCACCGTCGGAAACGCTCGACGCCGACGCATCGACAGTGACGAGCACCGGGACGTAGGAGGTGGTTTTCTCTATGGTAAATCGAGGATAAATCTCCCGCTCCTCGGCATCGATGACGATCGTCTCCTCGACAGTCTGGCGATCATCTCGCTTTTCAGAGTAAAATGTGTACTGCACAGAGACAGTGTGGCGATCGGAGGTATTGACATTATACTCGAAGAGATCGTCATTTATCTCATATTCTCCATCTCCATCACCATCCCATCGCACGTCATTCAGAGTGTAGAGCGGATTTTTTACGCGTACGTCCCGACCATCAAAGAGAAATCGCATCGGCACGGCGATATCGGTAAACATATAGGTATTGGTCCGGACGTCGTATGTCTCGGGAGTAGCCCGCTCATCGCCGATCATGATCTCGAGTACGCCGTCCTCAGAGCCGGTCTCGATATCGAGCTCCACAGGCTCGTATATGGTAAAGCGCTCTTCGAGCGTGATGGAATTTCCGATGAAATCAACAAGCTCCACCTGGACGTTATGGTCTCCGTAGCGCCGAAATGTGTGCTCTGCAGTAGGGCTGTTGCTGATGGTCTGGCGCTCGTCGATGATCCAGGTATAGGTCTCGATGCCTCCGTTTTCCACTCGCAGCCTCCCCTCATCCTCGCCGAGATGAAAGGCGTACGTGAGAGGATCGAGAGCATTTCGTACGAGAAAAATCTCTCCTGAAATCGGCGCTGTCGCGTCTGCAGAGATGATAAAGACACGATCGCAGCTTCCATTTCACCCGAGGGTATCCGAGAGCGCGAGACAGACAAAGTCCTCACTTCGAAAAATGCGATCGGGAGAAAAGCGGTATCTGGTGCTGACCGGAGTCATGAAATCATCGGAAAAATACCACTCGACATTGCCGTACTGCTCCAGCGCACTGGCATCGATTCGGATCTTCACCCCCCCCATACGCTCCGGTATCGTCTCTACAGCGACGAGTGCGATCACGTCAATAGTGGGCAGCGAGACGTCAACGGTCTCGATATCTCGTGTGACAGTGTTATTGCCGGTATATCGGATCGTCGGAGTATATGTCCCCACCTCGGCGTAGGTGTGCACGATATTTTGCGCCGTGGCGGGATTCGTCCCCTCCTGATCAAATATCCCATCGCCGTCGTAGTCGACCGAATATCCGGTGATGGACATGCTGCGCGAGACGACCCGAGCATTTGACGAGAGATCGTATTTCAGTGTGATCGGTCCGATGAGATTTGCAAAGCTCGTAACGCGTGCGGAATCAGAAAGATCCTCGGAGAGGAGCATGGCATTGTCATAGACGACGACTCCGCCGTCGGGATTTTCGTAGTCCGACGCCCCGATGATCTGGATGAGATACGCCCAGAGCGAGATACCGGAAAACAACACCACCCCGAAAAACACCGCGAGCACCGTCGATATCGCTTTGCGCTTCTTGTACTCTTTCTTTGTGCGGATAGCACGAAAGAGAAAAATAAGCCACACGACGGAAAGCAAGAACGCGACGATACCAAAAATCGCATTGACGAGCCGCGAAAGAAGCGTCGCAATATCACCGGGATTGATACCAAAGGAGACGAAAAATTGCGCTTGCCCGGGATTGAAGACGATGTAGGCGAGAAAAGAACCGAAAAATATGAGCGCGACCACGAAAATACTACCGACAAATTTCAAAAAATCCGCCGGTCTCATCGGTGTTTTTGTGCTTGGTTTTTGGTTTATGGCAGTATCGCCTTTTGATGCGATGTGTCATATGACATCATGAGTCTCATCGGATGCCTCGGTATGCGGAGACC